>DASTTJ010000200.1:0-10986 GCA_035760205.1 Steroidobacteraceae bacterium
GTTCTTGGCGAGCCACGCGAATGCGGTGTACGCCAGGCAGGAGCTTGCGAGCGTGAGATATGCCATCGCGATGAGCCCCGGCTTCGACCATTGCCAGTGCGCCGCCTCGCCGGTGAAGAACCCGAGCGCCGTCAGCATCAAGCCGCCTAACAACATCTGGACAGCCGTGAACGACAACACGTCGAGCTTCGAGTGCACGTTGCGTATGTACACCGTGGACACCGACCATGCGAACACCGCGACGAGGATCAGCAACTGATAGCCGAAATGGCTGGTCTGAAGATTGCCGCTCGGCCAGATGATGAGCGCCGCGCCGGCGAAGCCTGCGACGAGCCCGACCAGCGTGCGGCGATCGAGCGCATGCGCGCGCCGCCCGCGCGTGGCGAGCAGCGCGATCCACAGCGCAGCGGACGCGTTGAGGATGGCGGTCTGATTGGACGCCACGTACTGCATCGCCACGTTGGTCGCGCCATTGGCGATGACCACATTGCCCACCGCCACGATGAACATGTGCCGCCATTCCGTGGCGTCGAGTTCGAATCGGCGGCCCAGCGCCAATGCCACGAGCCCGAGCAGAATGCCGGCGCAGATGAACCGGATGCCGCCGAACAGGAATGGCGGCAGCTCGTGCACACCGATGCTGGCAACCAGGTAGGTGGAACCCCAGACGAGGTAGACGGTGGCGAAGCAGACGATGAGCTTCGCGCGATGGGAGGGACCGGACACCTATGTGCGGCGCGTCGCGGTCCGGTAGAGCCACGCTGCGAGCACGACGAACACCGCCAGCCCGAAGATCCGGCCGAACTGCCAGCTCTCCGGCAGAGCCAGCACGTCGGCACGGCCCGAGGCCACGATCGGCAACGCGATGATGATTCCCATGAGCGCCTCGCCGGTGATCATGCCGGCCGCGAACAACATGCCTTTGCGCTGAATGCGTTCGTTCTCTTCGGGATCCTTCGACACGCCAAGGCGGCGCTGCGCCACGTGGTTCAACAGGCCCCCCAGGAAGATGGGCACCATGAGCTCGAGTGGTAGATAGATGCCGACCGCCACCGCGAGCACCGGCGTACGGAATGTGGACCCACGCTTGCGCAGGATTTCGTCGAGCACGATGACGGCGATACCGATGGCGGCGCCGATGGCCACCATGCCCCAGGGCAACGCGCCGCCAAACATGCCGCGCGCGACGGAGGCCATCAGCGTGGCCTGCGGTGCCAGCAGCGGATTGGGATGCGATTCCGACGGCACACCAATGCCGTACGCGCTCGCCAGCAGATTGAGCGTGGGTGCCATGACCAGCGCGCAGGAGATGGAGCCGACCGCCAGCATCGTCTGCTGCCGCCAGGGCGTCGCGCCGACGATGTAGCCGGCTTTGAGGTCCTGCAGGTTGTCGCCCGCCACGCAGGCGGCGCAACACACGACGGCGCCGATCATCACGGCAGCGACGGGTCCGATCGACGCATCCTTGCCCATGAGCGCAAGGAGCACGACGGCGGCGAACAGGATGGTCGCGATCGTGATTCCGGAGACGGGGTTGTTGGACGACCCGACGAGGCCTGCCATGTAAGCGGACACCGAACAGAACAGGAAGCCCGCGAGGATCATGATGACGGCCATCGTCAGGCTGACCACGAAGTCGTCGACGATGAACTGATACAACGCCCACAGCGGCAGCGTGAACAGCACGATGCCGATGAGCACGGCTTTCATCGGCAGGTCCTGGTCGGTATGCGCGACCACGACGCCGGCCGCTTTGGCACGCGTGGCCGCGAGCCCGCTCTTGACGCCCGAGACGATGGACTTGCGCAGGGAAACCAGTGCCCAGAGACCACCCACGAGCATGGCGCCCACGCCGAGATAACGAATCTGACGGGACCACAACATTCCGGCGGTGGTCTCCGCGCACGCGTGCGACTCCAGGCCTTCGCACGCCTTGGCAATGGCTGCGGTGAGCGCCGGATCCTGGTCGAGGTAGAACGCCTGAAAGACCGGAATGGCGATGTTCCAGGAGATGACACTGCCCGCGAGCACCACGATTCCGATGTTGAGGCCAACGATATAACCCACGCCTAACAAGGCGGGCGACAGGTTGGTGCCGATATAGGCCAGATATTTGCCGAAGAAACCTGCCGCCGCCGCGCTGTCGGGGATGAGACGCAAGCCGCTGGCGGCACTGAATTTGGCGAGGCCACCCGCGAGTGCCGACAGCCCGAGAATCTTCACGCCTTGCGAAGGATTCTCGCCGGCCTTCAGCACCTCGGCGGCGGCCTTGCCCTCCGGAAATGCCATCTGTTGGTCGACGATCAACGACCGGCGCAGCGGCACGGAAAACAACACACCGAGAATGCCACCCAAACCTGCGATGGCCAGCACCCACGAATACTTGAAGTCGGTCCAGTACCCGAGGATCACCAGCGCAGGCACGGTGAAGATGACCCCCGAGGCGATCGACGAGCCGGCCGATGCGCCGGTTTGTACGATGTTGTTCTCGAGGATGCCGCCGCCGCCGAGCGCGCGCAGGATGGCCATCGACATCACCGCGGCGGGAATCGCCGAAGCGATCGTCATGCCGGCGAAGAGCCCCAGATAGGTGTTGGCCGCTGCCAGCAGCATTGCCAGGATCACAGCGAGAATGATGGCGCGCGCAGTGAGCTGCGGCGCCGGTGCCGTCGTGTTCATCTAACTAACTCCCCGAAAGACCTCAATCCCAGCCGCAGGACTGGCCCTTGTTCTGTTCCTCGAGCCAACCTTCCAGAGGCTTGAAGTAGTCGATGATGGCGGACGCATCCATTTCGCGCGTGCCGGTCAGCTCCTGCATCGTTTCCTGCCAGGGTTTGCTCGAGCCTTGCGCGAGCATCGAGCCGAATTTCTTGCCCGCTTCGGTGCTGCCGAAGATCGAGCATTCGTTGAGCGGACCCTTGTGGCCGGACGCGTCGCAGAGCGCCTTGTGGAACTGGAACTGCAGGATGAATGAGAGGAAGTAGCGGGTGTACGGCGTGTTGCCCGGGATGTGATATTTGGCGCCCGGATCGAAATCCTCTTCCGTGCGCGCCACTGGCGCGGACACGCCCTGATATTTCTCGCGCAGCTCCCACCAGGCCTTGTTGTAGTCGGCGGGCTTGATGCGGCCATCGAAGACGCCCCAGCGCCATTCGTCGATGAGTTTGCCAAAGGGCAGGAATGCGATCTTGTCGAGCGCCATCTTCATCTGCTGGTTGATGACGGCTTCCTTCGAGGGAATCACGTCGCCGACCAGGCCCACCTTGCGTAGATAGGCCGGCGTCACCGAGAGGTTGATGGCATCGCCGATGGCTTCATGGAAGCCGTCGTGCGCGCCGTCCTGGAAGAGCGGCGGCTGGTCCTTGTACCAGATGTAGTAATAGACGTGACCGAGCTCGTGATAAACCGTGAACAGGTCTTCCTCGATGGGCTTGATGCACATCTTGATGCGCACGTCGTCCTTGTCGTCGACGTCCCAGGCGCTGGCGTGGCAAACCACTTCGCGGTCGCGCGGCCGCGTGAGCATCGAACGCTCCCAGAATGTCTGCGGCAGCGCCGGGAAACCAATCGAGGTGTAGAAGTTCTCCGCGGACTTGGTCATCTTGACCGCGTCCCACTGGTCCCGCTTGAGCAGGCGGTCGGCGGATTCGATGCTCGCCGCCGGGTATGGCTTCAGCAGGTCGTCATAGACGCGGTTCCACTGCTGTGCCCACATGTTGCCTAACAAGTGCGCCGGGATCGGCTTGCCGTCGGGCACCTTGTCTTTGCCAAAGCGCTGCTGCAGGCGCTTGCGCGCATAACAGTGCAGGCCTTTGTAGAGCGGCTCCACCTGGCCATAGAGGCGGGCGGCTTCTTTCTCGAAGTCCTTGGCCGGCATGTCGTAACGCGAGCGCCACAACACTCCGAGGTCGTCGTAGCCGAGCTCCTTCGCGCCTTCGTTGGCCAGTTCCACGAAACGCTGGTACTTCGGGCGCATCGGCTTGGAGATCGTGTGCCAGCCTGTCCAGGCGTCCGTCAGCTCCTGGTAGTTGCGGCTCGTCGCGATCGTTTCGCCCAGCTCATCGAGGTTCTTGCAGTCCGTCTTCTTGCCGTCCTTGTTGGTGCCGGGCGGGCAATATTTGCCTTCGCCATACATGGCATCGAGCTCGGTCGAAAGAGTCGCGAGTTCCGCCCGCTTGGCGGCATCGGCCGGCGCCGGCGCGCTTACGCTGAGCTTCAGCAGATTCAACGATCGCGCGGTCGAGGCATCCAGCGTGCCCACGTCGTACGCCCGAGCTTCGCCGGCCTTGCGGCTGAAGTATTCGAGGTACCGCTCGGTCACTTTCGAATTGAGGTACTGAGTGTCCACGGTGATGTTGGTGGCCTGGGTCCAGCCGGCCGCGTTCGCCTCTCGGAAAATGTCGACCAGATCTTTGTTCACCTGTTCGACGAACACCGGTGCCTCGATCTTCGGCGGTGGCTTCGGTCCCGGCGGACCGTTGCACGATGCGAGCAGGCAGGCGCCCGTCAGCGTGAGAGTGATGGCCGTCGCATTGCGCACAGGGTTGGGCTTGCTCATTTTCTGTCTCCAATCCAGCCGCGCAGCGCGCGCGATATGAGAAGGATGAACACCCCAGCGCCGCCACCGATGATTGTCATGACCAGAAACTGATGCGGAAGGTCTTCCGCCTTGAGCGTCGCGGAGTGTCCGCCGACGAGGCCGGCGACGGTATTACCGATGGCGCTGCCGAGAAACCAGGTGCCCATGAGGCTGCCGACGAACTTGGCGGGCGCAAGCTTGGTGACGTTGGACAGGCCGACCGGCGAGAGGCAAAGCTCGCCAAACGTGTGGATCATGTAGGCAAGCAGCAGCCACGTCGGGCCCACTCTGCCGCCACTCGATACCACGAGTTGCGCGGCCCACATCATGATGAGGAAACCGAAGCCTAACAAAATGAGGCCGAGGCCCATCTTGGCGGGCGCCGAAGGATCGAGATTGCGCGCGCCGAGGTACACCCAGATCCACGCGAAGAACGGCGCGAAGATGATGATGCAAATGGGGTTGATCGACTGGTACCAGGACGCCGGATGCGCGTTCTCCGGGAACAAGCCACCAAACATCGAGCGGTCGGTGTAGTCGAGCGCGAAGGTGTTGAACGTGGTGGCCTGCTGCTCGAAGCCGCCCCAGAACAGCGCCGCGCACAGGAAGAAGATGATGATGACGCCGATGCGCTTCTTTTCGATGGTGGAGAGACCGCCGAAAATCAGCATGTAGCCGAAGAATCCGAAGGCGATTGCCACCTGCGCGATGAACAGTCCGCGCGCGAGGTTGGTTTCCGACGGAACGTCATCGCCCATGAACAGCAGGGCGGCGCCGGCCAGCACGGCAATGCCAACCACGGCAACGATGCCCCAGGTGCGCTTGCGCTGCTCCGGTGGCACCTGAGGAGCGTATCCCGCGTTGCCCAGATATTTTTCGGTGAGCTTGAATTGCGCCAGACCGATGAGCATCGCCAGGCCGCAGGTGAGGAACCCGAGGCGCCAGTTCCAGCCTTCACCCAGGCCACCGGCGATGAAAGGGCCCGCGGCCGCGCCCAAGTTGATGCCCATGTAGAAAATGGAGAAGCCCGCGTCGCGCCGCGCGCCGGCCTGTCCTTCATAAAGCGCGCCCACCACGCTCGAGACGTTGGGTTTGAGCAGGCCGATGCCGAGCACCACGACGCCGAGACCGAGATAGAAAATGGCGGGCGAGGCGGGAATCGCCAGGATGAAATTGCCGATGGCGATGAACACACCGCCGGTGAACACCGCGCTGCGCTGGCCGATCAGCCGGTCGGCGATCCAGCCACCTGGGATGCAGCACAGGTACGCCGCGCCGGTGAACAACGCGTACACAGCGCCGGCGGTCGCGCCGTCAACGCCAAACCCGGGGTTTGCTCCGGTGGCCGACGCCGCCAGGAACAGCACCAGCATCGCGCGCAGGCCGTAGTAGGTGAATCGCTCGAAGAACTCGGTCATGAACAGCGTGGCAAGTCCACGCGGATGACCGAAAAAACTGCGGCTATAGTCGGGCGACGCTGAGGTCGTCGCGGTCGGATCGTTCATTTTTATTGCCCCGAATTTTGGTAGGCGCTACTGCGCCGCGATGGCGCCGAGTCTGACTCAAGCGCACAGCCGCCAGCAAGGCGCGATGGAGCCGGCCTTTCGGCGCGCAGCTAACTCGCTTCGGCTTCGTTCTTTTCGGCGGCTTCTGCCGCTTCGCGGCGCATCTTCTGCATGACGCGTGCCATCGCCAGTCCGCTTTCGTAGAGCAGGTACATCGGCACGGCCATGATGGTCTGGGAGATCGCGTCCGGCGGCGTGAGGAAGGCGGCGACCACGAAGATGCCGATGATCACGTAGCCGCGATTCTTCCCGAGCGTTTCCACGTTCACCAGGCCGGTGAGCACCAGCAGCACCACGGCCACGGGCATCTCGAATGCGACTCCGAAGGCGAAGAACAGCGTGATGACGAAGTCGAGATAACTTGCCATGTCGGGCATGTAGGCAACACCCGCCGGTGCCGTGCCGACCAGGAAGCTGAACATCACCGGAAACACCGCGAAATAAGCGAACACCGCGCCGGCATAAAACAGCAGCACGGAGGAAATCAGCAGCGGGACGGCGAACCGTTTTTCACGCCGGTACAGGCCCGGCGCGACGAACGCCCAGATCTGGTACAGCACCACCGGCATGGCGCAGAACAGCGCCACGTAGAACGCCACCTTGAAGGGCGTCATGAACGGCGAGACCACGCTGGTCGCGATCAGCGACGTGCCCGACGGTAGTTTGTCGATCAACGGCTGCGCGATCATCGTGAACAGCTCGTTGGCGTAGACCGCGCACGGGATGAAGAGCACCAGCACGCCGAGCATCGCCTTCAGGAGCCGGTTGCGCAGCTCGAGCAGGTGCGACATCAGCGTACCTTCGGCCAGGTCTTCGCCCTTTTTGTCGTCGCTCACGGCAGGCGGCGCGGGTCATCGTCGCGCGGGGTAGTTAGATCGAGCTCGGCCTGGGAGCTGGCCTCGGGATCGGCCGGTGTTTCAGCTGTGCGCTGCGCAGGATGCATGTGGTGATCCGGCGGATAGAATTCTTCTTCCGGCTCCGGCTCGATGGCCGGCGGCGGGGGGGACGTGGTCACGGGCAGATTCGCGGTGGCGGACTCGGGCGGCGCCGGTCGCGCCGCGGGTTTCGGATCGAGAGACGTATCGATGCCGGGATCGATGTTCACCTTGGTCTCGAGGTTGTGGGCTTCTTCTTCGAGCTGGTCGCGAAACTGGCGCGCCATGGCGCGAGCACGCCCGACCCATCGCCCTACCTGCTGGGCGAGTTTGGGCAGCTTCTCCGGCCCCAGCACGACGAGTGCCAGCGCGAAGATCAGCAGCAGTTCAGTGAATCCAACCTCGAACATGGGGATGCTCCGCCGCGCGGCGGTGGTCAGGATCGAAGACCGATCGCGACGCCGGACCTTAAGCCTTGTGCTCGCTCTTTTCCGCGGTCTGGGATTTTGCGGGGTCGGCAAATTCGGCATCAGCCTTGAGCTGTTTGACGGACTCCTCGGCGTCACCGTCACTCATCGATTTCTTGAAGCCGCGGACGGCGGAACCGAGATCGGAGCCAATCGTCTTGAGCTTCTTCGCCCCGAAAATCAGCAAGACCACGACCAGGATGACTATGAGTTCTTTGAAACCAATTGGGCCCATGAGCCGCTCCTAATGGGGGTCGGGACGCCCCAGATAAATGACACAGATAAGTGCCCGGATGATAAGTCAACAGAGGGGCCAAACCTAAGAAAGTTCGGCCTGGGGCGAGACTCTCATCACGCACCTGGAGTCATTGTTAACTCCTTGTCATCCGGGGCTGTTTTGAGCCAGAAAGTGACCGGCCCATCGTTCACCAGCGAGACGCGCATGTGGGCGCCGAACTCACCGGCCGCAACCTCTGCATGGCGGCCCCGGGCCAGTGTCAGACACTGCTCGAACAGGGTTCGCGCGAGCTCGGGTGACGCCGCACTGCTGAAACCCGGGCGCGTTCCCTTGTGCGTGTCCGCGGCCAGCGTGAACTGCGGTACCAGCAGCAGCCCGCCGCCGGTGTCCGCGAGCGAGCGATTCATGCGCCCAGCCTCGTCGGCAAAGATGCGATAGGTGAGCACGCGTGTGAGCAACCGGCTGGCGGCGGGCATTTCGTCGCCGCGCTCGAACCCGATGAAGGCGAGGATGCCGCCACGGATACTGCCCACGATCCGCCCATCGACTTCGACCGCCGCCTCGCTGACCCGTTGGATGAGTGCTATCAAAGTGTTCCGATTGTGCCCGGTGGCAATTGCGCGCCCAAGTCCTTAATATCGCGGCCTGTTTTTAGGGAGCCACGGGGCAACAATTCAGTCATGGCATCGCGTATTCCGCTCTTCGTTTTCCTGCTCGTCGCGTCTTTCGCGGTCAACGCCCAGGTCCCGGCCGTCTCCGGCGACGCCAAGCGCGGCCAGCCGCTGGCCTACACCTGCAATGGCTGTCACGCCATCCCTAACTACAAGAACGTGTATCCCACGTATTCGGTACCCAAGCTGAACGGTCAGCGTCCGGAATACCTGGTTGCCGCCCTCAAGGCGTACAAGAGCGGCGAACGCTCGCACGGCACCATGCATTCGCAGGCCGTTTCGATGAGCGAGCAGGACATCGCCGATGTGGCCCTCTACCTCGCGGGTGCCGACGTGCTCACCACCTCAAAGAACGACGTGCCCGCCGAGAATCGCCCGAAAGCGACGGAAACCTGCCTGGCCTGTCACGGCACCAATGGCGTCGGCATCACCGCCGACTACCCGACCATCTCCGGACAGCATCGCGACTACCTCGAGCGCGCGCTGCACGACTACCAGAAGGGTGGACGCAAGAACGCCGTCATGGCGGGCATGGTCGCCACGCTCACCAAGCAGGACATCGAGCAGCTCTCGGCTTACTACGCCAGCCAGACGCCGGCGCTGAAAGTCGTTCCCATGAAGGGATCCTTCGTCTCGAGCAAGTGATCATCTGGCGGCGAGCTGCTTCTGCAGGAACGTGACGACGGTCCTCTGGTAGAAGTCCCGGTTCGCTTTTTTGCGGAAGCCGTGGCCTTCGTCCTTGGCCGCGAGATACCAGACCTCGCCGCCGCGCGCGCGGATCTTCGCCACCATCTGCTGTGATTCGCTGGCCGGCACGCGCGGATCGTTCAATCCCTGCACCACCAGCAGCGGTTTGGAAATGCGCGCCGCGTTGGTCAGCGGCGAAATCCTTTGTAGATAGGCACGCATGCGCGGCAGGCGTTCGTCGCCGTATTCCGGGCGGCGCAGGTCGCGGCGATAGGCCGAGGTGCTTTCGAGGAAAGTGACGAAGCTGGAGATGCCGACCACGTCGATGCCGCCGCGCAGCCGGTCGCCGAAGTGCACCAGCGACGCCAGCGACATGTAGCCGCCATAGGATCCACCGGCAACAAACACGCTTTTCGCGTCCAGGTCCTTCTGCAGCCCTATCCACACGAGCAGCGCGCCGATGTCGCGCACGGAATCCTCACGATCTTCGCCGTTGTCGAGGTTCATGAAGGTCTTGCCGTAGCCGGTGGAGCCACGCACGTTCGGCGCGATCACCGTGAACCCGAGCTCCCGCACCAGGAGCTGCGTGAACGGCGTGTACGACGGCGTGTATTGAGCTTCCGGACCCCCGTGGATATCGATGAAAACCGGATGCGGCCCGGGCGTTCGCGGGCGATAGATAAACGCGGGGATCTGGCGGTACTTGCCATTCTGGCGATCGAAGGTGGGATAACGGATCAGTTCCGCCGCCGCGAATTGCAGCGGATCGATGGGACCCGCTTCGCTCTTCGTGTAGCGCACCAGTGCGTTGCGTTCGAGCTCGAGCACGAACACATCGCGCGGCGACTGCGGGCTCTCGAGCGAAAGTCCCAGCCTCTTGCCGGTTCGATCGAAAGCGATGCGGCCGATCTGTCCGTCGGGCAACGGCGGCAGGCTCTCGGTGCGATTGGCGACATTCAACACCGTGAGGCGGCTGAGGCCGTCCACGTTCGCCACCCAGGCGAGGTAGCGGCCGTCATCGCTGCGCGCAAAAGTGTCGATGTCCCAAGGAATGTGTGCGGTCAGCGTTTCCACCGCACCCGTGATCAGGTCCACGCGCCGCAGCTGCTCGAACTCGCTGTCACGATTGGTGATGAGATAGACGCCGCGGCCGTCCGGAGTGAACCTGGCTTGCGAAACGCTCGCCACGCCCGCGCCTTCGCTGACCGGCGTCAGCGCCGCTGTGGCGATGTCCATCACGTAGAGATGCGACTCGTTGGCCGACACGAAGTTGTTGATGAGCAGCCGGGTGTCGTCGGGCGACCAGGCTTGCACTGACCAATTCTTCCGGAAGCCGTTGAACACCAGCCGCGGCAAGGCGAGGTTGTTAGCCGGCTCGGCGATCAGCAGGTCGTAGCTGACGCCGTCACGGCCCGTGCTGTGAAAAGCGACGCGTTTGCCATCGTGACTCCAGACAACGCCTCCGTGCAGGCCTTTCCCGTCCGTCAACATGCGCACAGCGCGCGACGTGTTGTCGTACCAGTACACCTGCGCGTACTCATTGCCGCCCTGGTCCTTGAGGAACGCGAATCCCGATGCCACGGCCGATTGTGGCGAACGCGCGCTCGTAACCGGCTCTCGATAGAACGTGAGTTGCTCGCGCGCGCCGAGCGGAGTGGCCACGCGATGCAACTGGTCCACGTCGCCAAAACGCGTGGCGATGAGAACGCCACCGTCGGGTAACCAGTCGACGAAGGTCGCGCCACGCGCGTTCATGTAATCGTCGAGCTTCGCCGACAGAGGCGTATCCACGGAGGGAATGTTGTCCAGCACCAGGTTGCCGCGCTCTTCGACCGCGCCTTGTAAGGAATTGCAGGCGAAAGCCATGACAAGCATCAGGAGTATTTTCAGATTCATGCTGCTAT
>DASTTJ010000201.1:0-13841 GCA_035760205.1 Steroidobacteraceae bacterium
CTCTCATGCCCAAGCTCGACGTCACGGGGCCAACGGCCGCGTCGAGCGGTTCTGGTTAGCTGCCCGCAATGCCCGTCATCGACGAATACCTGAAAGAAGTCCTGAGCAAAAAAGGCTCGGACCTGCACTTCCTTGCCGGCGATCCGCCGCGCATCCGCTTGTACGGCGACCTGCAGCCGCTGCGCCCCGATCGACTCGAAAAGGATTTCGTGCAGAACACGCTGTACGAAATCATGCCGAAGGTCGCGGCCAAGCGATTCGAGGAACACGACGGCGCCGATTTCGCCTACAACATGGGTGAATACGGACGCTTTCGCGTGAATATCATGCGGCAGCTCAACGGAATGGGCGCGGTCATGCGCGCCATTCCGTCCAAGGCGCTGTCGATGGAGCAGCTCAACCTGCCACCGGCGTGCCACCAGCTTTGTCGCGCCAACAACGGGCTGATTCTCGTCACCGGTAAGACCGGCTCGGGCAAGTCGACAACGCTCGCCGCGATGATCGACGACATCAATTCGCGGCTCAAGGGCCACATCCTCACCATCGAAGATCCCATCGAGTTCGTGCACGCACGCAAGCAGTGCCTCATCAGCCAGCGCGAAGTCGGCGTGCACACCAAGGGATTCGCCTCGGCGCTGCAGTCGGGGCTGCGCGAAGACCCGGACGTGGTGCTGGTCGGCGAGTTGCGCGACTACGAAACCATCAGTATTGCCGTGACCGCCGCCGAAATGGGCATCCTGGTCATGGGTACTTTGCACACCAATGGCGCCGCGCCCACGGTCGACCGCATGATCAACGTCTTTCCGGCCGACAAGCAGAGTCATGTACGCACCATGCTCTCGACCAGCTTGCGCGGCGTGGTCTCGCAGCAGCTGCTGCAGAAGGCGGACAAGAACGGCCGCGTGGCAGCGCTCGAAATCCTGGTGAACACGCCCGCGGTATCCAACCTGATCCGCCAGGGCAAACTCGACCAGCTCGAGACGACCATGCAGGCCGGCAGCCAGTTCGGCATGCGCACCATGGACAACGCCATCGAGGCGTTGCTCAACCAGCGCGTCGTCAGCGGTAAAGAGGCCTATAAGAAGGGCATCAACAAGGCCAAGTTCGAGCCGTTCAAGGATCAGGGTTAGACCCTTGCCCGTGTCGGGAGGCTGAGCCGCCTCCTGCCCGTCTATACTTGCGGCCCCTTTCCGGACCGCAGTTTCATGGCTCGCAAAATCCTCGTTACCAGCGCGCTGCCCTATGCCAATGGCGCGCTGCATCTCGGCCACATCATCGAAACCGTGCAGACCGACATCTGGGTGCGTTTCCAGCGCATGCAGGGTCACGACTGCCTCTACGTCTGCGCGGAGGACACACACGGCACGCCGGTGATGATCAAGGCGCAAGCCGAGGGCATCACGCCCGAAGCTCTCATCACGCGCATGGCCGCGGAGCATCGCGCCGACTACGAAGGATTCCTGATCGGCCACGATCATTTTCATTCGACACACTCGCCGGAGAACAAGGCGATCACCGAGGCGCTCTACCTCGAGCTGAAGGCGGCCGGGCACATCACCTCGCGCAGCGTGCGCCAGGCCTACGACGAGACGGCCGGCATGTTCCTGCCGGATCGATACGTCAAAGGCGAATGCCCGCGGTGCGGCACGGCCGATCAATACGGCGACTCCTGCGAGAACTGTGGCTCCACCTACTCGCCCGCCGATCTGAAGAACCCGATTTCCACGATTTCGCAGACCACGCCGGTGTGGCGCGAGTCCGAGCACTACTTCTTCAAGCTCGGCGATTTCACCGACGTGCTGCGCAAGTGGCTGTACGAAGGCGGCGCAAGTCAGATCGAAGTGCGCGCCAAGCTCGCCGAGTGGTTCACGACCGGCCTTTCCGACTGGGACATCTCGCGCGACGCCCCGTACTTCGGTTTCGAGATTCCCGGCGCGCCCGGCAAATATTTCTATGTGTGGTTCGACGCGCCCATCGGCTACCTCGGCAGCTTCAAGGCCTTGTGTGAAAAACGCGGGCTGAGCTACGACGAGTATTTGAACGCCGATAGCAAAGCCGAGATGTATCATTTCATCGGCAAGGACATCAGCTACTTCCACAACCTGTTCTGGCCCGCCGTGCTGCATGGCGCCGGGTTGCGCAAGCCGACCAGCGTCTTCGTCCACGGTTTTCTCACCATCGACGGCGCCAAGATGTCGAAGTCGCGCGGCACTTTCATCACCGCACGGCGCTACCTTGAGCGATTACCTCCCGAGCCATTGCGGTTTTATTTCGCTGGCAAGCTCAATGCCGGCGTCGGCGATATCGACTTGTCTCTCGAAGACTTCGTCGCGCGCGTGAATTCCGACATCGTCGGCAAACTCGTCAACATCGCCAGCCGCTGCGCGGGTTTCGTGCAGCGTGGCGGCGGCAAGCTCTCGGCCGAACTACCCGACCCGCAGCTGTAC
Source organism: Steroidobacteraceae bacterium (assembly GCA_035760205.1). Classification (GTDB taxonomy): domain Bacteria; phylum Pseudomonadota; class Gammaproteobacteria; order Steroidobacterales; family Steroidobacteraceae; genus CADEED01. The sequence goes on from DASTTJ010000201.1 coordinate 2,448, forward strand.
GCCGAGTTCGCGGCGCTGCGCGGGACCATCGCCGAGTTCTACGACACGCGCGACTACGCAAGCGCGATCCGCGGCATCATGGGACTCGCCGACCGCGCCAACCAGTACGTCGACACGCACAAGCCCTGGGCGCTCGCCAAGGATCCGGCGAAGGCCGCACTGGTACTCGCGGTTTGCACGCAGGGCATCAACCTGTTCCGCGTGCTCATGAGCTACCTCGCCCCCGTGATGCCGCAGATGGCGGAGAAGGCCGGAAAATTCCTGCGTATCTCGTTCGCGGACTGGAACTCGGTGGATACGCCGCTGTTCGATCACCCGATCGAGCCGTACGAGCCGCTGGCAGTGCGCCTCGACCCCAAGGTCGTGGCCGAGCTGATCGAGCCGGCCGCCGCCGCACCCGCCAAACCCGCCGAAAAGGGGAAGAAACCCGTGACCACGCCTCCCGCCGCCCCGCCCGCGGCCGCCGTACCTCCCGCCAATCAATCTGGCCTCGTGAACATCGGCGACTTCGCCAAGCTCGATCTGCGTATCGGCAAGGTGCTGGACGCGAAGCTCGTCGAAGGCTCCGACAAACTCCTGCAGCTCACGCTCGATCTCGGCACCGAACAACGCAATGTGTTCTCGGGAATCCGCGCCGCCTACGAACCGGCGACGCTCATCGGCCGCCAGGTGGTCATGATCGCCAACCTCGAGCCGCGCAAGATGCGCTTCGGCGTTTCGCAAGGCATGGTGCTGTGCGCGAGTGGCGATGACGGCCCGGAAGTGTTCCTGCTGTCGCCGGACAGTGGCGCGCTGCCTGGAATGAAAGTCACCTGAGCACAACACGTGGACAACGCGTCCGCCATCGATGCCCTCCTACCGCAGACGCAATGCACGCGCTGCGGATACACCGGCTGCCTTCCCTACGCCGAAGCGATCGCGCGCGGTGAGGCGGATATCAATCAGTGCCCGCCCGGTGGCACCGAGACCATCGTCGCGCTGGCGACACTCACCGGCCGAACGCCCATGCCGCTCAATCGCGACTTCGGTCTCGAGGCAGCGCCGAAGCTGGCGTTCATCGATGAAGAGCGTTGCATCGGCTGCACGAAGTGCCTGCCGCCCTGCCCGGTGGACGCCATCCTCGGTGCACCGCGCCGAATGCACACGGTCATTGCGGAGCTGTGCACGGGCTGCGAGCTGTGCGTCGCGCCCTGCCCGGTGGATTGCATCATCATGATTCCACTGCTCGCGAGCCCGCTGCCTGCGCTGGCGCTGCCGCCGGCCAAAGAGTCCCGCTCCCGGTACGACGCCCACAATGAACGCGTCGCCCGTCGTGCCGCGCAACGCGCCGCCACGCTCGCCGCCAAGAAACGCGGCGCGCGACCGACGCCCTGAAAGGGCAACGATGAACCCGGCAAAGCGGCGCAAAATCTTCGAGCGATTCCGCGAGGCGAATCCTCATCCGACCACCGAACTCGAATACCAGACGCCCTTTGAGCTATTGGTGGCGGTGATCCTGTCGGCACAGGCCACGGACAAGAGCGTCAACGCCGCCACTGCCAAGCTGTTTCCGGTTGCCCGTACTCCAGAGGCTATTGTAAAGCTGGGGGTCGAAGGACTCGCGAAGTACATCCGCACGATTGGCCTGTGGAGAGGTAAGGCGAAGAACGTGGTCGCGACTGCGTCGGCAATCGCCGACGAACACGGTGGTGTTGTGCCGCGCACGCGCGAGCCGCTCGAAAAACTTCCGGGCGTAGGTCGCAAAACTGCGAACGTGGTGCTGAACACAATCTTCGGCGAGCCGACAATAGCCGTCGACACTCACATATTCCGCGTTGCCAACCGCATGCGTATCGCTACCGGCGAGACACCGCGCGAAGTTGAAGATGCATTGATCAGGTTCACGCCCGGGGAATTCGCTCATGACGCACATCACTGGCTCATCCTGCATGGCCGCTACGTCTGCAAGGCGCTGAAGCCCGAATGCGCACGTTGTCACGTGAACAAATTGTGCGAGTACCCGCTGCGTCGCAGGATCATCGCCGCGGCGAGGAAGGCTCCGTGATTTTCGCCGGGCAATCGCGCGACCAGTTGCGCGAGACCTATCGCGCCGCATGGCGTCGTTTCAGGCAGCAACACACGCTCTCGCCTCTCGACAAGCAGGTGGTGTCGGTGATCTCCGAGCACCCGGAGTATCACGTCATCGTGGAGTCGGCCGCAGCCGACCTGGCTAACTATTCTCCGCGCAGCGGGCAGATCAATCCCTGGCTGCACATGGGTCTGCATCTGGCCATCCGCGAACAGGTGTCCACCAACCGTCCGCATGGCATTGCCGATGTGCACGCGAAGTTGGCGAAGCAGATGGGCGGCGCGCACGAAGCCGAGCACAGCATGCTCGAGGTTCTCGCCGAACAGATGTGGGAAGCCCAGCGCTCGGGCAAGGCCCCGGACGAAAACGTCTATCTGGAGCGCCTCCGGGGCCTCATCTGAAAGGCACACTCTGCGCCAACGATTGCTGGCGGCAGGAAGTGTGAACCAGTACCCAATCGGCATAACGCCCGCGCTGCCGCGCGAGGGGGCCGGACTAGACTCTTCCACGTTGGGGCCCGGCTTGCTTGAGGTGCCTGGATGAGCATTTCCGAAACGATCATTGCCGCCATCATCGGCGCGCTCGCGACCATGCTGACGGCCATTTTTCAGCTGATCCGCAACCGTGCGCCGAGCGAAACCCGGCCGAAGAAAAACCGCATGCGCTCGCTGATGGCCACCATCGCGCTCGTGATCGGCTGCGTCGTCGGCGGATATGCCTGGTCTTCATTGCGCGCGGTCAGCGCCAAGGACGACCTCAAGGCGACCATGGAAGCCGAATTTACCAAGCAGTTCGCCGCGCTCGCCGCGCGTCAGAACCCGAAGGTGGCTGAAGCTTACGCAACTCCTGGCGTGGGTGAATCCGGCGCCAGGATTCCCGCACGCAATGGTGAAGGTGGCGCGGCCGAATCGCTGGCCCATCTGCCGCCCTGCAAGATCAACACCCAGCCAGATGAAGTGGGTCCGGTGACCTGCACCGAACGTGTCGCGCAGCCGATCGCGTTGTGCGCGTCCATTCCTTCAGCCGCGCATGCCACCAACGTGCGCGTGCAGGCTCGCGTGCCGAAGAGTGAATCGCCGTGGCTGGAACGCGATGCCGGCGCCCCGACACTTGGCAGTCTGCGTATCGCCGCGGCGCCGGCGGAATATCCGATCAGCGCGGATCAGCGATCGGTGTGCCTGGACCTCGCCAACTGGAGCGTCGAGGACACGCTCGCCGTGCGCCTGATTGTCGAATACGCATTCGACCGAGCGCCATCCGCGGAACTTACCGCGGCTGCGCCCACCGCCCACTCGCTCTAGCTAGGCCTTCCTGGGGATATACAGATCGGTCAGAGTCCCTTCGAAAGCCTCGGCCGACAGCGCGACGGTTTCCGACAGCGTCGGATGCGGGTGAATCGTGAGGGCGATGTCGGCCGCATCCGCGCCCATCTCGATGGCCAGCGCCACTTCGGCCACCAGCTCGCCCGCGTTAGGACCCACCATGCCGCCGCCGAGCACGCGATGCGTCACCGGATCGAACAGTAGTTTGGAAAAGCCTTCATCGCGGCCGAGCGCCAGCGAACGGCCACTCGCCGCCCAGGGAAACTGGCCTTTCTGGTAGGCGGTGCCGTTTTTCTTCGCATCGGTCTCGGTGAGACCCACCCAGGCCACTTCCGGATCGGTATAGGCCACTGACGGAATGACGCGCGCATCGAAATAACTCTTTTCGCCGGCCGCGACCTCGGCGGCTACCTTGGCCTCGTGCATGGCCTTGTGCGCCAGCATGGGACCGGGCGCGAGATCGCCAATGGCGAACACATGCGGCAGGTTGGTGCGCATCTGCTTGTCCACGGGAACGATGCCCCGATCGCTCACCTCGATATCCGCGGCCTCGAGATTCAGGCGTTTGCCGTTGGCGCTGCGCCCCACGGCCACGAGCACGCGGTCGAAAGTGTCCGTGCGTTTGCCGCTGGCATCTTCGAATTCGACGGCAAGACCCGCCGCCGATGCGGTGCAGCCTGTCACCTTGGTGTTGAGCAGGATCTGCTCGTAACGCGACTTGAGCCGCTTCTCGAGCGGTTTCACGAGGTCGAGGTCCGCACCCGGCATGAGCTGCCCGGTGAGCTCGACCACCGAGAGCTTTGCGCCAAGCGACGCGTATACCGTCGCCATTTCGAGTCCGATGATTCCGCCGCCGATGACCAGCAGGCGATCCGGCACCCCGCCGAGTTCCAGCGCCCCGGTGGAATCGATGACGCGCGGATCGTTCGGGATGAACGGTAGTTTGATGGGCTCGGAGCCGGCGGCGATGATGCACTGCTCGAAGCGGATCTTCTGGCTCTTGCCATCCGGACCCGTGACTTCCATGACATGCGGGCTTGCGAACTTGCCCGTGCCCTGCACCACTTCCACTTTTCTCTGCCTGGCGAGCACCGACAGGCCTTTTACGAGCTTGCCAACCACGCCGCCCTTCCACTCGAGCAACTTGGGCAAATCGATTTTGGGCGCACCGAAGTCGATGCCGTGACCCCGCATCTCACCGACTTCGTCGATGACCTTGGCTGCATGCAACAGCGCCTTGGAGGGAATGCAGCCGACATTGAGGCAAACACCCCCGAGCATGGGCCAGCGTTCGATTAGTGTGACCTTGAGGCCGAGATCGGCGGCGCGGAACGCGGCGGTGTAACCACCGGGGCCTGCGCCAAGAACCAACAACTGTGTTTCGCGATCGTGCGGCACGTCGGGCTTGAGGGGCCTGGCAGATTTCGGCGCCGGCGCGGAAGCCGCGCGCGAAGCGGGAGCTGGCGCAGCCGCCGCCGCAGGCGCGGCCTTCGCGGCAGGTGCGGGAGTCGCCGCCTGGACAGGCGCAGCCGCCGCGGCAGGTTTCGCCGAGGGTGCTTCGCCCTCGATTCGTGCGATCAATCCGCCTTTGGCAATCTTGCCGCCCTTTTGCACCAGCACTTCGGTCACGGTGCCGGCCGCCGTCGACGGCACATCCATGGCGGCCTTGTCGGTCTCGAGCGTGACCAGCGGAGTTTCCACTTCGATCTTGTCGCCCACCTTCACCAGCACATCGACAATGGCGACCTCATCAAAATTGCCGAGATCGGGAACAGTCAGGTCGATCTTGCTCACGACATTGCACCGACGAGGTCGGCGGGTTTCGCAAGCGCATCCGCCAGGAACTTCGCGATGCGGGCGCCCATCGCTCCATCGATGACGCGATGGTCATAGGAGAGAGACAGCGGCAGCATCAGCCGCGGCGCGAATTCCTTGCCATTCCAGACGGGCTTCATCGCCGATTTGGAAACGCCCAGGATCGCCACCTCGGGCGAATTGATGATCGGCGTGAACATCGTGCCGCCGATGCCACCCAGACTGGTGATGGTGAACCCTGCACCCTGCATGTCGGCGCCGGGTAGTTTGCCTTCGCGCGCCTTGCTACTCAGTTCACCGAGCGCCTTGGCGATTGCGAACACGTCCAGCTTGTCGGCGGCCTTGATCACGGGTACGAGCAGACCGTTCGGCGTATCGGCTGCGAATCCGACATTGATGAATTTCTTGATCAGCAGGTTCTGCCCGGATTCATCGAGCTGGCTGTTGAGCACCGGGAATTCGCGCATGGCGCGTACCGCGGCCTGGATGACGAATGCGAGCGGGGTGACCTTGACGCCCGCCGCCGCGGCCTTTTCCTTGAGCGTTCCGTGGAGCGTTTCGAGATCGGTGATGTCCGACTCGTCGAATTGCGTGACATGAGGAATGTTGATCCACGCGGCCTGCAGGCGCGGACCGGAGATCTTCTGCACGCGATTGAGCGGCTTGGCTTCGACTTCGCCGAACGCAGCCGGGTCGTAGTTGTGCGCCTTTGGAAGCGCCGGCGCGGGCGCGGCCAGCGCGACGCCACCGGACATGATCAGCTTGACGTACGCCTTGACGTCGTCGAGCAGGATGCGGCCCTTGTCGCCGCTGCCCCGAACACTGCCCAGATTGACGGCCAGCTCGCGTGCGAACTTGCGCACGGAGGGCGATGCGTGCGCAGCGCCAAAGCTCGCTTCGTCGATGGGTGGCAATCCACCGCGCGCGGCGGGCGTGAGCACCTGTTGAACGCCCTGCGGCGCCGCCGGCCTGGGGGTCGACGCTGATTTGGCGGGCGCGGCCGCGGCCTTCGCGGGAGCGGCTGCCGATGCAGCGGCCATGTGACCCTTGACGGTCACAACCACGGATCCCGGCGACACCTTGCCACCCTTGGTGACATGCACTTTTTCCACCACACCTTTCGCGGTGGATGGAACATCCATGGTGGCCTTGTCGGTCTCCAGTGTGACGAGCGGCGATTCGAAATCGACGGTATCACCGGGCTTCACCAGCACATCGATGACCGCGACGGAGTCGAAGCTGCCCATGTCGGGAACACTGATATCGATGGAGCTTGGCGCAGCGGCGACAGGCGCGGCCGCAGCTGCCGCGGGTGCCGGGGCGGCTTTCGCTGCCGAGGGTGCTGGCGTTGCCGCCGTCGGTGCCGCAGCGGCACCTTCACCCTTGACGGTCACGATCAGCGCGCCGGTGGACACCGACCCACCTTTGGCGACGTGCACTTTCTCGACCACGCCCTTGGCGGTGGACGGCACATCCATGGTGGCCTTGTCGGTCTCCAGCGTGACCAGCGGCGTGTCGATGTCGATGGTGTCGCCCGGCTTCACCAGCACGTCGATGACGGTTACCGACTCGAAGTTCCCCATGTCGGGAACGTGTACTTCAACCGTGCTCATGCTTTCTGCGGGTCCAGCTTGTTAGGGTCGAGGCCGAGCTTGTTGAGCGCGGCCTTCAACGTGCCCTTGTCGAGGGCGCCTTCCTCGGCGAGCGCGTGCAGCGAGGCGTAAACGATGTTCTTCGAATCGACTTCGAAATGCTTGCGCAGCGCGCTGCGCCCATCCGAGCGGCCGAAGCCGTCGGTGCCGAGCGTCACGAAACGTCCCGGCACCCACTCGCGGACCATGTCGGGCCAGGCACGCATGTAGTCGGTGGCAGCGATGAACGGCCCCGTGGCCTTGGACAATGCCTGCTTCACGTACGGCGTTCGCGCGGGCTCACCCGGATGCAACCGGTTCCAGCGCTCGATCTCGAGAGCCTCGCGACGCAGTTCCGAGAAGCTGGGCGCGCTGTAGATGTCGGACGGAATTCCGAAGTCCTTGGCGAGGATGTCGGCTGCGGCGATCACTTCGCGCAGGATCGTGCCGCTTCCCATGAGAGTGACGCGCACTTTGCCGGCGCCACCGGCATGCAGCAGGTACATGCCTTTGAGGATGCCTTCCTCGACACCCTTCGGCAGCGCGGGCTGCACGTAGTTCTCGTTCATCACCGCGATGTAATAGAACACGCTCTCGTCGTTGACGAACATGCGCTTCATGCCGTCGTGAATGATGACCGCGAGTTCGTAAGCGTAGGTGGGATCGTAGGCGACGCAGTTGGGCACGGTGGCTGCCGTGAGCAGGCTGTGGCCATCCTGGTGCTGCAGGCCCTCGCCCGCCAGCGTGGTGCGGCCGGCCGTTGCGCCTAACAGAAAGCCGCGCGTGCGCAGGTCGCCCGCGGCCCAATAAAAGTCCCCGACGCGCTGGAAGCCGAACATCGAGTAGTAGATATAGAACGGCACCATATGTGTGCCGTGGTTCGCGTAGGCCGTGCCCGCGGCAATCCACGAGCAGGTGGAACCCGCCTCGTTGATGCCCTCTTCGAGCATCTGGCCTTTCTTGTCCTCGCGATAGGACATGAGCTGGTCGGAATCCACGGGTGTATAGAGTTGCCCCGCCGAGCTGTAGATGCCGATCTGGCGGAACAGGCCTTCCATGCCGAAGGTGCGCGCCTCATCGGGAACGATCGGCACGATGTTCTTGCCGATGTTCTTGTCTTTGAGCAGCTGCGTGAGGATGCGCACGAACGCCATGGTGGTGCTGATTTCGCGATCACCCGTGCCCTCGAGCATGGCGCTGAACGTCGAAAGTTCCGGGATGACCAATGGCTTGGCGGTGACCTTGCGCACCGGTAGATAGCCGCCGAGCGCCTGGCGCTTCTCGTGCAGATATTTCATTTCCGGCGCATCGTCGGCGGGCTTGACCAGAGACAACTTGGACACTTGCTCGTCGGAGAGCGGGATGTTGAAGCGGTCACGAACCGCGCGCAGCGCTCCCTCGTCCAGCTTCTTCTGCTGGTGCGCCACCATCTGGCCTTCGGCCGCTTTGCCCAGGCCGAAGCCTTTGACCGTCTTGGCGAGAATGACCGTCGGCTGGCCTTTGTGATTCATGGCCGCCGAATAGGCTGCGAATACCTTGCGTGCGTCGTGGCCGCCGCGGTTCAGGCGCCAGATGTCGTCATCCGACATGTTGGCAACCATCTCCTTGAGTTCGGGGAACTTGCCGAAGAAATTTTCACGCGTGTACGCGCCGCCCTTGGCCTTGAAATTCTGGTACTCGCCGTCCACGCACTCTTCCATCACGCGCTGCAGGAGACCCTGCGTGTCGCGCGCGAGCAGCGGATCCCAGCGGGAGCCCCAGACCACCTTGATGACGTTCCAGCCCGCGCCGAGGAAGGCGGCTTCGAGCTCCTGGATGATCTTGCCGTTTCCTCGCACCGGACCATCGAGCCGCTGCAGGTTGCAGTTGACGACGAACACCAGGTTGTCGAGCTTCTCGCGCACCGGCAGCGTGAGCGCGCCCATGCTCTCCGGTTCGTCCATTTCGCCGTCACCGAGGAAAGCCCAGACCTTGCGATCCGACGGCGGCACGATTTCGCGATTTTCCATGTAGCGCAGGAAACGCGCCTGGTAGATAGCCATCATGGGCCCCAGGCCCATCGACACCGTCGGGAACTGCCAGAAGTTGGGCATGAGCCACGGGTGTGGATAGGACGAGAGTCCCTTGCCGCCGACTTCCTGGCGGAAATGCCGCAGCTGGTCTTCCGAGAGGCGGCCTTCGAGGAAGGCGCGCGCGTAGATGCCCGGCGAGGCGTGACCTTGCACGAACACCATGTCACCAGGGTGCTCCGCAGAAGCGGCGCGCCAGAAATGATTGAAACCTACTTCGTACAGGGTGGCCGATGATGCGTAGGTGGACAGATGCCCGCCGTATTCGCTGGATACCTTGTTGGCGTTGAGCACCATGGCCAGCGCGTTCCAGCGGATGCAGGCTTCGATGCGCTTCTCGAACTCGCGATTGCCCGGATACGAAGGCTCGTGACCCGGCGAAATCGTATTGAGGTAGGCGGTATTCGGACGGAACGGAAGATAGGCGCCGGAGCGCCGCGTGTAGTCGATGAGCTGCTCGAGCAGGTAGTGCGCGCGTTCCGCGCCCTGCGTCTTCAGAACCGAGTCGATCGATTCGATCCATTCGCGCGTTTCGGTCGGATCGCGATCATCGAGCTTCATGATTTCCGTCATACACATCCACTGCCGGGGGTCGGCAAAGCAAAGAGAGCGGTGCGCGCTGTGTTAGCATGCGCCGCGTAGAAAATGAGGTGAGGGGGGCGGGAAAACAAGGCGCGATATGATCGTGGCTTCGCCTCTCCCGGTCAAGCAAACCCCAATCCGCACAGCAGGTTACGGCGCGTTTTGCGCCTTCATCATTCGTGGAAATCGAAATCCGCCGCCCTGACGACTGGCACCTGCACCTGCGCGATGGCGCAACCATGGCGGCTGTGCTCCCGTTTACCGCCAAACGCTTCGCGCGCGCCATTGTGATGCCCAACCTCAAGCCGCCGGTCACCACCGTGGCGGCCGCAGCCGAGTACCGTCAGCGGATCCTCACGGCCCTGCCCGCCGGATCGGCATTCACGCCGCTCATGACGCTCTATCTCACCGACCAGACCGACCCGGCCGAGATCGACAAGGCGTTGAAATCGCAGTGCGTGTACGCCTGTAAGCTCTATCCGGCAGGAGCCACCACCCACTCGGATTGCGGTGTCACGGACATAAGGTGCATCGACGACGTGCTCGCACGCATGAGCGACGCAGGCTTGCCACTTTTGGTGCACGGCGAGATCACCTCGCGCCATGTTGATGTCTTCGATCGCGAATCCCGCTTCATCGACGATGTACTGATTCCGACTCTCGCGCGGTTTCCCGGGCTGCGCGTGGTGTTCGAACACATTACGACGGCGCGCGCTGCTGACTTCGTGAAAAGCGCGCGCGATGGCGTTGCGGCAACGATCACGCCCCAGCACCTGCTGCACAACCGCAATGCCATCTTCGAAGGTGGCATCCGGCCGCATTACTACTGTCTGCCCATTCTCAAGACCGAACCGGATCGCGCAGCCCTGCTCGAGGCCGCCACCAGCGGCAACCCGCGCTTCTTCCTCGGCACCGACAGCGCGCCGCATGCCCAAGCCACCAAGGAAAACGCCTGCGGCTGCGCCGGCATGTTCTCCGCGCACGCGGGCATCGAGTTGTACGCCGAGGCTTTCGAGGGCGTGGGCAGACTCGCGGCTCTGGAAGGATTTGCGGCCGATTTCGGCGCGGATTTTTACCGATTGCCGCGCAATACCGACCGGATCCGGCTCGCCAGGCGCGATTGGCGCCCTCCGGCTAGCTACCCCATGGGAGAGTCGGACAAAGACGGCCAGCTCGTGCCGATGCGCGCGAACGAAGACATTCACTGGCAACTGGTGGACTGATGGACGAATTGCCGCCAGAAGTCAGCGCGGGATTTACCGGCGCGCCGGTCATGAGCCGGCGTTTTCGTCAGTTCCTGCCCGTGGTCATCGACGTCGAAACCGGTGGCTTCAACAGCGTCACCGACGCGTTGCTAGAGATTGCGGCGGTGATGATCGAATTCGGACCGGATGGACGGCTGCGGCGCGGGGAATCCCATGCCTATCACGTGCGGCCATTCGAAGGCGCCAACCTCGAACCCGCGTCGCTCGCGGTAAATGGCATCGATCCTTTCCATCCGCTGCGGCCCGCCATTCCCGAGAAAGACGCGCTCGGGCGCATATTCACCGAAGTGCGCAGTGCGATGAAGTTGCAGGATTGCAGGCGCGCCGTGCTGGTGGGCCACAACGCGGCCTTCGACCTCGGGTTCCTCAATGCCGCCGTGGGGCGCGCCGAGATCAAGCGCAATCCCTTTCACCCTTTCTCGTGTTTCGACACGGCCACGCTCGCAGGCGCCGCGTTCGGCCAAACAGTGCTCGCCAAGGCCGTGCAGGTTTGCGGAATCAACTGGGATTCGAGCGAAGCGCACTCGGCGCGTTACGACGCCGAACGCACTGCCGACATTTTCTGCGAGGTGTGCAATGCGCTCGACGGAGTGTGGCGCAAATCCGAGACGCGCGCGCAGGCGTTGTGGAGTGGCGAGGTTG
>DASTTJ010000202.1:0-15189 GCA_035760205.1 Steroidobacteraceae bacterium
AGACGCGTGTGACCGACAGGGTGTTGCTGCGGACCTAGACTCAGTCGATTTCTACCGGAAGGCGCGCAGCTGTCTTTCCACCGATGGCGTATTCGTCATCAACGTATGCAGCGACAAGGGTTCGACCGCCACGCATCTCGAGAAACTTCGCGATGCCTTCGATGACAAACTACTGACACTTCAGGTTCGACGCGACGGCAACGTCATCGCTTTCGGCTTCAAAGAACATCGCCCCGATTTCGGGTGCAAGCAGATTGAATCGGTTGCTCGCGAGCTCAAGCAGCGCCTTTGCCTCGATTTCCCAAAATATGCGCGCAAAATTGTACGCAGCAGGAATCCCTCGCAGCACGCGCTGCCCGACGCACATAGACGGCTTTTGACGTAGAAGCCGTGATGGTGTGATCAGGCTTTCACAGCGCGGGGACCTTCGGACATCGATACCCGTCGAAACTGCGCGAGGTGCGGCGATAGCATAGACAACGTCCGTGCCTATCGACTCGCCTAAAATTGCGCGCTCAACCGCGTGTCCCAGCTACTTGTGGAACAGTGATCGGTATCTGGGACCGGCGGCACTCCTCGCCGCGTATCGCTGGATCATCGACAGTCGCGATGAGGCGAGCGGGGAACGGCTTGAAGCGCGCTTTGCTCCTTCGGGACGTAGGAGTCGAAGGTTCAAATCCTTTCACCCCGACCATTATTTTTCCTAGAGTTTTTTCGCGCTAGCACGCGGAGATCGGGACTGCGGTTCCACAGAAAAACATCTCACGGTTCCAGAAACGGTTCCAGTATGAACCGGCACGATTTGGCCCATGAAAATCCTCCCTTCATATCGCCTCGCACGGTTGCTTCATGCTGCTTGGCCTCGGAACTGATCGGCCGGCACGATCTCGCGTTCGATCTTGCGTGCACTCGTCCGCTCCGCGACGCGCAGATCGTAGAGCGTCTGCAGGTTGAGCCAGGACTGCGCATCGCCGCCGAAATAACGCGCAAGGCGCATCGCCGTATCGGCTGTGATGCCGCGGCGCTCGAGTACGACGTCGTTGATGCGCGGGGTGGGGACACGCAACGCCTTGGCCAGTGCGTTGACGCTCAAGCCAGCGGGCTTGAGAAAATCCTCTTTCAGAATCTCGCCGGGATGAACCGGTCGCATGCCGTTTTTTGGTGCCATGTCTCGTTACCTCCGTCAGTGATAGTCGACGATCTCCACGTCCTCCGGCCCCGCTTGCGTCCAACGAAAGCACAGGCGCCACTGATTGTTGATGCGGATGCTGTGCTGGCCTTTGCGATTGCCGACGAGCGCTTCAAGCCGATTGCCCGGAGGCGACCTCAAGAATTCCAGCGTCGCAGCCGCATCCAACTGCGTAAGCTTGCGCGTAGCGACCTTGGCGATCGCCCCGAAACGCACAGACTTGCCAGTCTCATAAAGCGCTTGCGTATTGGAGCAACGGAAGCTCTTGATCACGTGCGCATGATATAACGCATACCGTTAAACGGCAATTACGGCGCGCTCAGGACCTGGGCGCTGTGAATCTCGTCACATTCAGCGCCGAGGGGTGTCAACCGGAGCTCGCGTTGGCGGCTTTCCCGCTCGCTGGATTCTCACCGCTGCCTTTGCGACGTATCGCCGCCACTCAGCACCGCGTGCAGGCGCTCGACTAAGCGGAGCCGGTCCTCATGAACCCGAGGTCTGTATTTGAAAAGTTGCCGATGTTCGGGAGAATTCCGGGCAGCTCTGATGCCGTGCATCCGAACCACTTCGCGAGCGTTGCGCCGAACTGGTCCACGGCGGTAGTTGGGAGCAGCCGTCCCTGCCCCACCTGGTCGTCGGTCTCGACGGACACGTGCGGCGCGGTTCCATAGAACCGCCCTCCGTTCACCGCGCCGCCCATCACGAAATGATGTGCGCCCCAGCCGTGGTCCGATCCATCGGAGTTCGACGACAACGTGCGTCCGAAATCCGAGGCGGTGAACGTCGTGACCTTGTCCACTACGCCGAGCGCAACGGTGGCCGCATAAAACGCGCTCATGGCGCCGTCGAGCCGCGTCATGAGTCCTTGATGATCCGCGATGAGCGAATTGTGATTGTCGAAGCCCCCGATCGACACGAAGAAGACCTGGCGTTTCACGCCGAGCGTCGCGTTTGCACCGATTAATCGGGCGACCACACGCATCTGATTCGCGAGCGGATTGCCCGACGGAAAGGTTGTCGTAAGCGTCACGCCGCCGAGCGCGACATTGACCGTACTCTCGAGATCGATCGAGCGCCGCGTGACGGCGGCGCATTCGTTCTCAAACACGTGCGCGCTGCTTTTCGTGACGATGGCGTTCACCGCGTTGCGCAGCGCCCCGTTGAGCGAACTGATGCGGATCGCACCATTCGTGCTGATCTGGTACTGCGAAGCGTCGTGACCCGCGACGAACACGGCGTTGCTGCTCGCCGAAATGCAGGTGAGCTGGGAATTCGACGAATTGCTGGAAAGTGCGATGTCGCCGAGCCGTCCGCCCCATCCGTTGGTCGATCCCTCGCTGCCGTCGGACTGCCAGACCGACTGCTGGTCGTTGTGTGAAAAGAGTTTGGGCGGCAGCGGATTTGCGGCCCTGTTGGAGCTCTTGTACTGCGCCAGAGTTGTCGGCTGGATCAACGGCCCAACGTTGAGCTGTATCGCCAGCCGGCCTGCATCGAACAGCGACTTGAGGCCGACGAGCTGCGGCGACAATGCGTATTGGAGCCCGTCGGTGAGCACTGCCGCGTCGAGCGGCGCGAGCGCTGTGGCGGCGAGATCCTCGCGCGCGAGCGCGATACCGGCCTGGTCCTCTCCGGCGACACCGGCGCGGATCTGGTGATAGAGCGCGTAGTTAGCCGCGTCGAATGGCACCACCGTATTGGCGTAGTCGTTACCGCCGTACAGGAATACGCACACCAGCGCCTTGTAGTCACTGCTGTCGAAGGCCGCGGCGTCGCTGATGGCAGCGAGGTTGATTGCTAGCGGCATCGCCACACCGAGCCCCGAAAGCTGCATGGCACGCTGCAGCACGAGGCGGCGGGTCCAGCGCCCATTCGCTGTCATCAATGGTGGCTTCATTTCTGCACCAGGTAGTCAGGTGAAATCAGGATGAGGAAGCAGGCCGTGGCCAGCAAATCCAGCTTGGCGCTGGTACTGCTCGCCGCGGTGATGTTGAACGTCCTGAGCGCCGTCGCGAGCACGGCCAGCGTTTCGCTGGACAACTGGTTAGCGGTGAGCCGAAGGTTGAGCCAATCGACTACCGCCGGAACATCGTGCGCGATGGGCAGCAGCGTTGTGTAGCCGGGCTTGACGTCCCTGATACCGCTGCGCGTCACTCGCTGCATGAAATTGATGTAGCCCGCCGTGCTCGTTTCATTGTGGAGCTGGAACTCCGGCGCCTGTTTCCCCGCGGCCGCAATGGCGGTATTCGGTGGCACGTATCCGGGCCGGAAAAAGTTGAACACCGACGGTGAGCGCAGCGGGCTCTGGCCGAGCATCCTGTCGCTGTCTGAAAGATCGTCGATTTCGTATTCACCGTTGTCCGACACTGTCTCGGCGGTGCGTGCCCAATGCACGAATCGAACGATAGGCTCACGCATCTTGCCAAAGAGCATGTCGGCGGCGGATGGCATGGCACGCGCTTCTTCGTCGGTGAGAATGGCGGCCCACACCGCCTTGAGATCACCGCGCACACCTGCGCCGTTGTTCCCGAACACAGTGGCTACGCGCTGCACGTAGGCGGGCGTCGGATTGCTGGTCACCAGGCGCTGGATCATCTGCCGCGCGAAGAACGGGCCGGTGTTGTCGTGGTAGAAGAGCCGGTCCAGCGCGATGTGCAAAGCATCCGCGCCCGGTGTTGTGCCAGTGATCTTCGTGCCGAGAAAGCTCACTTCCGTCGTGGAATGCCTGTTGGAGATGAAACGCATGGGGTTGGTGGTGACGTGGGTGCTCGGTACCGGGTTTCTTTCCCACGCGACGGGCGTGGATGTGCCGCCATTGGATAGATAGTCCCAGTCGTAGCCGGTGAAGACGCGCGCGAGCCCAGTCACGTCGTCCTGACCGTAAGTTTCCACGGGCTTGTTGTTGGCATCGAGCTTGTGCGTGCCATCGAGATTGAGCTCGTACAGGCCGATCGTGAAGAGCTGCATCACTTCGCGCGCGTAGTTCTCGTCGGGCTGACGGCCGCGAGAGTCCTCCTTCAAATTGCCCCGGGTGTTGAGGAAGAACCCCATCGCGGCATTCAGCGTTACCGCTTCGAGCAATTGGCGAAAGTTGCCGAAGGCATGCGCGGTGAGCACATCCCAATAGGCGGCGACCAGGCACGAAGGATAAAGCGAAGTGAAGGGAGTCAACGACACCACGAGCATTTCCGACAACGCGAGCGCCATGCGCTTGCGCATCTGGTCCCCGCCCACGAGCAGCTGATTCCAGATCATGTAGTCGCCGAATTCGTGCCCTCGATAGCGCCTTTCGGTTGTGATGGCGTTGTGGCCGCGCGAATCGAGCCAGGCGACGCCGGCCTGGCCGAGCGGTTCGCTATAGCGCGCGTTGAGCCACGCGAGAAGGCCGGCGCTCTTGAGTGAGGCGATATCCGCGTCGCCCACCGAAAACTGGGCCTGCAATGCGAAGCGGACGGCCTCGGCATCGGTGGTAGGAAGGCTGTCGCGCAGTGGTGGGGGCACCGGTCCGGGCGCCGGCGCGGGTGGGATGGCAGTTGGAGGAATGGGTGGCGGACCCGGCGGACCCCCATCAGGCGAGCTGCCACTCCCTTCGCCGCCGCCACAAGCGCTCAATGCTAAAGCGGCAACTGCCGTGGTGAGGCACGCTTCTTGAGAACCACTATGGACTTCGGGAGTTTCGGCGGTCGACGCCAGTTCGGCCCCCTGTTCGAGATCCTCCACCAGACCCCCATGCCGCACGAACGGCGCTGCGGTCACTCGGTGTTGAGCAACACGCCGTCAGATAACATGGCTTCGACTACTCAACCCCCGTTGAGTTGCGGCGGCTAGGTAGATTCCGTCAGGCGGCAATTCTTACAAAACAAATTGAGTTTGCAGGGCAGTCAATTGCCGGCAATTGCGCGACCTTGAAGGCGCAGCCGAGGACCGCACCAATATCCGCCACGGCTTTGCATTGACTCGCGAAATCCCCTTACCCCGACCATTCATTATTCCTAGAGCTTTTCCACACGCGGACACTGAAAACGCAGCTACGGCGTCAATCGCGGTGACAGCTTGGAAGAGCAAGCCTTCGGGGGCGGCGTCGCGTGGCTGTCAGGCCGGTTGCGACGCTGACGTGGGATCGAGAGCCGCGCGTCGGCCACGCACGCTCCACATGATGGGCGAAGGCACGGCGAAATCCGCATCGTCGAGACGCGCGAGGTCGGCGCGCAGCTGCTCCTCATCAATGAGCCCCGAGGCGATCAGCCTCGCTCCCACCTGCTCGAAGTTGACGCGCATGATCTCGGTGCCACCGTTCGCCCGATCGAACATGAGCATACGGCCTTCGGCGGCGACCTCCGCGAGCCCAAGCGCCCGAAACTTGCCGTGCAGCAGCCTTCCACTGCGTGCATCCGCGCCGCCCTGGGCCATGTAGATACGCATGGCGTCCGCGGTTGGCAGCGGCACTTCGTGGGGATTCACCTCGCGATCGGGCAGCAGCGACAACACATCGAAGTCCTCGATCAACAGCCAGCCGCCGGGCCGCAGCGCGGTGATCAGCCGTTCGAGCACCGCGTCCCGCTCGGGGATGTGAATGAGCACGAGGCGCGCATGAATGAGGTGAAAGTGTGCCGTCGGCAGATCGTCGCGGACGATGTCGTGCCGCTCGATGCGCAGGTTCGGTAACCGCGGCGCCGCAATGTGACGCGGATCGAGATCCGTGCAGAGCACCGAGCCTGTGGGCGCGACGCTTTCTGCCATCCAGTGCGCGATGCTGCCGCCTCCACCGCCCACTTCGAGGCATTGCCAACCATTGCCGATGCCGACCTCGGACAGCATGCGCCTCGTGGTGGCGTCATATAGATGCGCGAGCACCTGCATGCGCCGCGCGGCTTCAGCATGTGCATTGTCGAGTAGGTAAGGTGTAGCCATGTGCATCAATCCTCCGGCAACGCTTCAGGGGGCTCAGGCAGCCAACGACTGACGAACAAAGCGCACACCGTAGCCGTCACGGCGACCAGTGCCATGGCGCTTGCGAGCTTGAGCGCCGGCGTCGCGCCCGGCGTCACGTTCGAGAGCTGCGTGGTAGCGATGGCGGCCAGCGGCGCCAGAACCCGGCCACCGATGCTGAAGGCGAAAATCTCGCCGGTCCCGCGCAGATGCAACGGATACAACCGCGGTAGATAGTTGCCCCAGAAGCTGTATTGCAGGGATACCAGCACGGACACCAGCAGCACGGCATACTTGAAATGATCGGCGTCTTGCATTGCCGGTCCCAGCAGCGTCAGCGGTATCAGCGCCAGGCCCAACCACAGGATGCCGCGAAGCAACGGGCGCCGGCGCACGAGGTACACCACCAGTCCGACGAGCAGCAGGCGCCCTAACAACGCACCCACATCGACGTGCAGGTGAACCCAACTCACCCATTGCTCCTGCGCCCGCCGCGAAAGCTCGGCAACCTCCGGCAGTCCGGGTACGACGCGGGGAATGTGTTGCAGCATGCCAAAAGCGAGCGCGTGACCGCACGCAATCAACACGGTGGTGACGACGGTCACGCGCCGCAGATGCGGCGAGAACAGCTGGCTGAATCCGGGGCGCTGTAACGTGCCGGCCAATCTCTTCGCCTGCCACACCGGCGATTCGGGCAGAAAGGGGCGCACCAGCATCAGCGGGATCGCGGGCAGCGCGCCGAATATCAGCGTATAGCGCCAGGCGGAATGCGCGCCGTAGATCTCGGGCAGTTGGTCGCCCCAGGTCACCGCGGCAAAGTAAGCGCCGGCGATCATGAAGTTGCCGCCCGCCGCGCAGGCCTGCGCAAATCCCAGCATGGCTTCGCGCCTGCGCCGGTCCGGGAACAATTCCGTGAGCCATGCGATGGCCGCGACGAATTCCACGCATGCACCGGCTACCGTGATACTGCGCCAGAACATCAGCTCGCCCAGCGAGGTGGAGAAGCCGGCGAAAAACGCAGCGACGCCATAGATCACGATGCTCCACACCAGCACGCGTTGCCGGCCAAGCCGGTCGGTCAGATAACCACCAAGCAGGCTGGCGAGCCCGCCGATGACCACCGGTATGAACAGCAGGAGCCCGGCATAGGTATTGAACTGAGGCGTTCCGGGAAGGAATGGCCCAAGCTCCGCGAGTACGGGCCGCACGACGATGGCCATGACCACCATTTCATAGAGGTCGAACGCGAAACCCAGACCCGCCGTCGCGAGGATCAGCCAGTGCTTCGCCGTGAACGAAAGCGGGGTCACGTTGAGTGTGGACTCCATGTTGTCCAGAATGATGCGCTCCGCGCTGAATGTCTTGCCGGAGTTCTGAATGGCTATGAATGCGGTGCATGGAACCCAACAACGCTCTCATCTATGAATTTGCCGGGCGACGCGTCGATGCGGCGCGCCGCCAGCTCCTGCATGGTGGAAAACCGGTGCCGATGTTTCCGCGCTGTTTCGACGCCCTGCTCCTGCTGATCGAACGCCGTGGTGAACTGCTCGAGAAGGAATTTCTTCTGCAGGCGTTATGGCCCGACGTCGTCGTCGACGAGAACAGTCTCGCGAAAGTGATCTCGGACGTGCGGCGGGTGCTCGGCGAAGGATCGAAGGAACAGGGATGCATCGCGACCATTCCGCGGCGCGGTTACCGTTTCACCGCGAATGTCGAAGTGCTGCGCGGCGCCGACACGCGGCCCGCAGGGAGCGAAGCCGCGAAGTTTCAGATGCGCTCGCTGGCGGTCCTTCCCTTTGAATTCCTGAATCCCATTGCCGGCGACGAATGTCTGGGTATCGGTCTCGCGGATGCACTCATTACGCGGCTCGGCCAGCTGCGCCGTACGCTGGTGCGGCCGACGACTTCGTTGGCGCGTTTCGCCAACTCATCGCAGTCTCCGACCGTCGCGGGCCGTGAACTGCAGGTCGATGCGGTCATCTGCGGCGGGATCCGCCGTTCCGGCAACATGGTGCGCGTCAGCGTCCAACTGGTCTCGGTGGGAAGCGATGCCGTGCTCTGGGCCGAGCAGTTTGATGCGGAGTCGGTGGGTGCGCTGCAACTCGAAGATTCAATTGCGGAGCGCGTCGCGACCGCGCTCACTTTGGCCCTGGCGCGCGAGGAGCGGCCGCCCGCCGCACGACTCCCGACACGCAATACCGAGGCCTACGAACACTACATCCGCGGCCGCTACCTCATCGCCAAACGCACGCGCGAATCGCTGATGCAGGCAATACAAAGCATGGAGCGCGCCATTGCCATCGACGCGAACTTTGCTCTCGCGCACGCCGGCATCAGCGAGGCCTGGATACAACTCGGACTGCGCGCGGCGGTTTCACAAAGTCTTCCACCGCGTGAAGCCATGCCCAAGGCGCGCCTCGCGGCGGAGAAGGCGCTGGCGCTCGACGACTCACTTTCGGAAGCGCACGGCACGCTGGGCCACGTGCTGTTCACCTACGCGTGGGAACGCGACGAAGGACTTCGTGAGCTGACGCGTGCGATCAAGCTCAATCCCAACAACCAGTGCGCACAGCACTGGTACGCCATGGCGCTCGGCGGGCTCGGGCGATTCGATGAAGCTCTCGACCAGATTCAGCGGGCGCTCGCCATCGACCCGCTCGCGGTGATCGTCAACGCCAACGTCGGATTCCTGCTGTATCGGGCCGGGCGCATCGACGAAGCAGTGGCGAAGCTGCGGCACACCGTCGCGATGGAGCCTTCGTTCGTCATGTCGAGGTACCGCCTGGCGCTTGCACTCGAGGCCCAGGGACGATTCGCCGAGGCCATCGAACAGTTCGAGGCGATGAAGCCCTCGCCGGCCGATCCGCTGGGCCTGACGGGCATTGCGCGCACCCGAGTGCTCATGGGTCAGCCGGATGAAGCCCGCCGCATGCTGGGCGAGCTCGCTGAAATCGGGCGCGCCACGTATGTACCCTCCGCAACCATCGCCGCGGTGTACGTCGCGCTGGGCGAGCACGACCGCGCCATCGACTTCCTGGAACTCGCCATCGAGGAGCGCGCCATCGTCGGAATGTGGCTGAATACCGAGCGGCATTTCGAGGTCTTGCGCACCCATGAGCGATTTCCGCAGCTCCTGGCGCGCGTCGGTCTTCAGGGAAGATCCTGAGTAAGGCTCTTACTAACCGGCAGCTTCGGCTTGCGATATATGTAGTTCGACGGCCAAGCCAGGAAGTTGGAACTCCTCAGGTTCCCGTATCGATCGACGGCCCCTGCTCCGGTGCCAGCGGCGCAAACACAAAACGCAGGCCGCGGTTATAAGACTCGAGCTGATTCCCCGCGTGTCGCTCGCCATCGATGATGCGGAAGTCGTATGCGAGTTTCGGATACTTGCGCAGCGCAAAGCGCTGATTCATCCGCAGGATCGGCGCGACGAACCCTGTCGCCTCGTTGCCGCCCATCGTCATGTACAACCTCGCGTTCACGGACTTTCCGGCCTTCGCGAACTCCTCTTCATACTTCAGCAGCCACCCATCTCCGACCGCCACGGCTGGGGTCACCGCCACATACCCGTTGAACAGATCGGGCTTGGTGAACATCGAGTAGAGAGTGAATAGACCGCCGAGCGACGCGCCGCCGAGCACGCGATTTTTCGGATCCGTGCGGTACTCCTTGTCGATGAGCGGAATGAACACCTTCTCTATCGTGTCGAGGAAATCCTTGGCGTGTCCGGACGCTTCGAGCGGTGTGCCGAACTTGTGGGGTGAGAGCTCCCAGCGGCGAAGGTCGCCGTAGTTCAGGTTCTCGCCGGCGTATCCCAAGCCTACGGTGATGAACTCCGGTGCGTACTTGTCGTACACGAGGGGTCCGTGGATCGCGGTGATTTTCTGAAAATCCCAGTAGCCATCGGTGACGTACACCACCGGGTATCGTTTATTTGGCTCCGCGGCGTAGCTCGCCGGCAGGCCGACAAACAACGCGTAGTGACGACCCGCCGCGTTCACCGGAAGCGTGCGCACCTCCGAGCGGGGAATTACATAGCCCGGCAATGCAGGTTTGTCCGCCGGCAATGCCGGCACGGCCGCCACCGCCAACACGAGAAACCACGCGTGAATCCTTTTCATCTCGATGATCCCTTTGCGATGTCACGGGGGTGGAGCATAGTTGGGAGACGCACGCATTTGCCATCGTCCGAAAGTCGGGACGCGCGCCAGCTTCTCTCCCGCTGCCTTCGGGCCGACCAAACTCTAGCCAGGTCCCTTCAATCCACCACCAGCGACAGCGAACCCCTGCGCCTTTCGCCCGCGCGGGTTACCAGCGGGGCCTGCAACTTCTGCGCGGATTGCTTGAGTTGGCGGCAATGCGCGGGCAGTTGCTCCAACAGTGGCAGTAGATTGCTCGCGGAAACCGGGCGCGAAATCAGATAGCCCTGCAGCGAAATCGCCGGATGTGGAAGGAGCATCGCCAACTGCTCGACCCGCTCTACACCTTCGGCGGTCACTTCGAGCCCTAAGCTGCGGCACAAACCAATCGTCGCCCGGGCGATCGAGGCTGATCGCGCGCTGTCATCGATGTCGTCGATCAGGCTCCGGTCGAGCTTGACGCGCGTGAGCGGAAGCTGCCGCAGTGAGGCGAGCGACGAATATCCGGTACCAAAATCATCCAGTGCGATGGCGACTCCGATCGAGCGCAGGTGGTCCAGCGTCTTGATTGTGTGCGAGCCCGTCTGCAGGACGGACTCTGTGAGCTCGAGCTCCAGGCAGCGCGCTGGCAGCTCGTACTCGCGCAGCAGTTCTTCAAGCCGGCTCACGAATCGATAGTCCAGGAATTGCCGAGGCGAGACGTTGATCGCAACACGCGCGTTGGGCCAGGCTCCCCGATACCAACGAGCCGCGGTGCAAATGGCGGTACGCAGAACCCAGTCGCTGATCTCGACAATCAATCCGGACTCCTCCGCTACCGCGAGGAACTCACCGGGACAACGGAAGCTGCCGTCCGGCATGCGCCACCGAATCAGTGCTTCGACCACCGCTACGTCGAGAGTGTCGACGTTGATCAGTGGCTGATAGAACAGTTCGAATTCGTCGCTCTGGATGGCGCGCCGCAGTCGTTGCTCGATCGCGAACTTCGCCGAAGCGGTGACCAGGAGCTCTGGCGTGAACAGCGCGAGCTGGCTGCGCCCGAGCGCCTTGGCGCGGAACAGCGCCGCATCCGCCGCACGCAGCAGTGCCTCCGCATCGCACTCGTGATCGGGGAACACGCTCGCACCCAGGCTGACACTCACGATGACCTCGCGGTCGTCCACCAGCAGCGGTGTGTCGAAGGCGCGCACGATGCTCGTACCGAACGCGAGTATCCCGTCGGCATCGGCAGCACCCTGCTGCACCAGGGTGAATTCATCACCGCCGAGCCGCGCGGCGAAGCCGCGGTTCTGAGCGATCGCCTCGAGACGCCGAGCGATGGCGATCAGCACGCGATCCCCGTACGGATGGCCCATGCTGTCATTGAGTGTCTTGAAGTTGTCGACGTCGAGGAAGAAAACGCCGACGCGCTTGCCTGAGACGCGCGCCTGATCGAGGGCTTCGTTGAGCGTGTCAAACAATTGCCGGCGGTTCGCGATGCCGGTGAGCGGATCCTGCTCGGCGAGCTCCTGCAGCTGCCGCGTGCGCTCTTCGACCTTCGCTTCGAGACGCTGCTGCGCATCGCGCGCGGCGTCGCGCGCCACCGCGAGCTGTTCCGCCATCGAGTTGAAAGCCACGGTCAGCGTGTCGAGTTCGCGGATACCGCCACTGGCCACGACGCGGGCATTTTCACCGCGCGCCAGTCGGCGAGTGGCGGCTAACAACCGCCGTACCGGCCGCACGATGCTGAAGATCGTCGCGAAACAGAGATATAGCAGCATGACGAGGACCACAGTGCTAACCCACGCCACGAGGGAGCGGTCAGGGCTGGTTTCCGGGGCAGGCACGATCGTCGCCGCCGCTTCCGATTGCGGATTCGACTCCGGTAGCGGCGCTTCCTGGAAGCGCGCCGGCATGAGCGCCGCGAGCCTGCGCGACTCGCGCGCGAAAGCATCGGCCGCGGCATGTCGGCGCTCCTCGTTCTGGAAGAGCGATACTCGCGTGGTCGTCAGTGCCTGCAGATCGCCGGTCATGGCCACGTACCAGGCGGCTCCCGGCGAGTGGCGCAGCGCCGCCTCCCGGTTGCGCAGCGTGGTCGCGAGGGTTCTTTCCGCACTGGCGAGTGGACCGGTGTTCAGTTCGCCGGAGTCGAATGACCCGGGAGAGGCGAACGTGGCGCGCAATTCGTCGAGATGCGCGCGCACGTCGAGCACCGGCTGACGCGCGACTACTCGTCCGAAGACCGTCAAGCTCTGCTCGATCGACGTCCTGACGCGTGTGTCCATGCCTGTCAGCACATTCAAGTACCGCGTGAGCAGCTCGCGGCGGGCGCGGCGCGCCTGCACGAGCGCGTCGGCGCTCTTCCTGTGTTCGGCAATCAGACTGCGCAGCTGGCTCGGAGCCACATCGGTTTCGTCGATGTACTTGCCGAGCGCGCCCTCCAGCGCGGTACGGGCATGCGCATAGCGAATGCGCGACGCGCGCGAGTCCGCGTCCGCATGCTCGTGGGTCGCGCGATCGAACTCGCCCAATGCGCCCAATAGCTCTGCCGACATTGCCGCGTGCCTAGCGCGTCCCATCGACTCACGCAGTGCAATGATCTGCTGGCTGTCGAGCGCGCTGCGCTCCATCGCCACGGTCCGCTGCTGCTCGAGGATGGCGACGCCTTTTTCGACGATCAGGTTTGCCGTCGCCGCCAATGCGCCCACGGAAGCGAACGCGATGATCAGCCGAGGAGTGATCCCGATGCTGCCGAGCGTGAGCCACCCCTTCAGACGTACGTACTGACGTTTGAGCAAATGGCGACCGTTCTTGTACTTGAGCGACGTCATGACCCGCTCCCCGCAACCTCTTGCGTCTCCCTGGCGACAGGTTCAATCAAAGTGCATCGCAGTGTGCCTGCCCAGTTCACGCTTTTGTGTAGGCGAAATCCGATGGTTGCACCGTGGTGTGGCGGTTACCTAAGGGGCCAAATGAGGTCCGCCTTGGCACACACGCAGACGTCACCGGACTGACGTAATAGACGAGATCAAAAGCGCCCGCCGTCGCGAACTGCACTGCCCCGAATCCATTCCAGTGATCGTGCACCTGTTGCAACCAGGATGACACGTCAGGCGATGCGCGCCTGAGATCCAGCACGTATCGAGGAACATTCACGGCTGCAAACAGAGTCTCGACTGCCGACCCGGGCGGCGGCTTCAGCGGCATCAACCTCCGGGGATTCGCAGAGCAGTATTCGATTTCACCGTTCGCGACCAGGTTGAGAATGTTGATGAAGTCGGAACCGTAGCGGTCCTTGATGTATGCGCCTAGCGGAACCGTTTCGCGAAATGGCGAAGCGGGAACCTGCACGGCTGTGGTCGCGAGATGCCCCGCGGCTGCAAACACGAGCACGCGCCCGCGGGACCCAAGTCGACTGCGCACCCATTCCAGGTTGTCAGCCATTGTCCGGTCGCGAACCTGCATCGCATACCGTGTCCACTCGAGTCCGTCTTCCAATTTCCATTCGAGAGGCATACGCCGAAACCATGTGTCGGTTTGCCGCGCGCCGATGGCGGCTCGTTCGGCCCAGTCGAAGTCGTCTTTCGAGCTCTTGCCAAGGTAGGCAAGTCGTTGCCGCTCCATGAGAGACACCAAGTCTGCAATAGCTGCCGTGAGTGCGTCGCGCTCTGATTGCTTCAGTTCCCCGTAACCATTGATGCCCTTGAGCACCGGCAGAAACGCCTCGATCCGTGACTGAAGTTCCATCGCGGCCTGAGGGTCTGCTACGCGGAGGTATTCCAGTGCGGACCGCAGGGCGGTATCGGGTCCGCGCGCTGCATCGAAGTTGCCGGGACTGCCAGGGACGTCGAGACCAAAGATTTGCACCTTGGCTGCATCAGGCGGCAAGCGTGCGTTGTATTCCTTCATCCAACGCAATAGTTCGCCGTTCTGGCGGAACGTATCGAAGCCATTGGAGAAGCCTTGCTTGAGGACGGTGTCGAAGTCTCCCTTCCCCTGCGTTACGTAGTCATTTAATACCCGGCTCTCGACAACGCCGGACTCGATCGCGATGGCGTTGAAACCCAGGTGCTCAACCAGGTGTTTGAGCAACCGGTTCCTGAAGATCAAAGGTTCGGCGGCACCATGTATGCCCTCGCTCAGTCCAACGATCTTCGCGTCACCAATCATTCTCTCGATGTGCCGCAGGTCCTTCGTCGACGCGTCGAGATCCGCGTTGCTTACCGGTTGCAAAGATTTCTCTGCCCATTCGAGGAAAGCGATTCGCACATCTTCCGGTGCTTGCGCCCTGACTGGATGTGCCGCGATCAGCAAACTGAGTGCGGCGGCAACAAACCTCAATCCATCCGATTTGTAACGCTGCCCCATGTTCAACGGCAGGCTCACCGGCCCGCTGCAGCACTCGTCCGATTCTTGCCGATCACTTCTACGGCAAGTCTATGCGCGACATCGAGCGCATCGGCGGCCGCCACTTTCACGTCTGGTTCCACTCCGGTGCCTTGCCAATTGGTCTTCGTGATCGGGCTGATGGAACGCGCAATCGGCACCCTGACTGCGAAGTGATTGTCGATCGGCCTGGTGTCCGTCGGGTGCGCCCCGCCAAGTGTTGTCTCCCCGATCAAGGTGGCTCGCTTCAGATTCTTGAGGGCGTAACTGAGCGCCTCCGCGGCCGAAAACGTCTGGCGCGAGGTGAGCACAAACACCGGCTTGCCGACAAACTTCTTGCCCGGCACGTACGGCAATGTCCACGACTCCTTCGTCGCGTTCTCGGCCCTATTGAAAATATCGTCCAGATGCGTGCGCTGGTCGAACAGGTAGCTTGCAATGAATTCGGGCATGCCGGAATGCCCGCCGCGGTTGTCACGCAAATCAAGGATGAGTGCGTCGCTGTCGGCCACAAAAGTCATGGCAGCTCCGGCCGTATGCGCACAGATTTCCGGATCACCAAACATATTG
>DASTTJ010000203.1:0-5568 GCA_035760205.1 Steroidobacteraceae bacterium
GCCGGCAGCGCGGCCAGCGCGTTGGTCGGGGGTGCACCCGCGCCTGCCACCGCTGCCGGAAACAACATGGTTTCCGGGTTCTCCGGAAGCGGCATGGCGTTGGCTACGGTCTGGTGCCACATCGAATAATCGGATGTGTCGCCTACCAGTACGGCGCCGATGAGCTTCTTGCCCTCGGCGTCGACCACCAACTTCTTGTAGACCTCTTTGCGTTGATCGAAGAACGAGTACACGCGCGCACCCGGGCTGGTCGCGTGCGCATCGCCTATGGATCCGACTTCGACGCCCAGTAGTTTGAGCTTGGTGCTCATGTCGGCACCGGCGAAAATTTCGCCTTCGGTGCCGAGGATGTGCGCGGCCGCGATTCGCGCCATCTGGTAGCCCGGCGCGACGAGGCCGAACACGCGGCCTTCGTAAGCCGCGCACTCACCGATGGCGTAGATGGATTCGTCCGAAGTACGGCAGTCGCCGTTGATGCAGATACCGCCGCGAGGCGCGACGTCGATGCCACAGGCGCGCGCCAGCTCGTCGCGCGGGCGGATGCCCGCCGAGATCACCACAACGTCCGTTTCGAGTGACCCGCCGTCGGCGAAGTGCATTCGATGACGCGCGGTTTCACCGTCGTCGATGCGCGTCGTGTTCTTGCCGGTGTGCACTGCGACGCCGAGCGCTTCGATGCACGAGCGCAGCAGTCCGCCACCGCCTTCGTCCACCTGCACGGCCATGAGCCGCGGCGCAAATTCGACCACGTGGGTGGCGAGGCCTAAGTCCTTGAGTGCTTTGGCGGCTTCCAGGCCCAGCAACCCGCCGCCGATCACCACCCCGCGCGTGGAATTCCTGCCCGCTTCGGTGATGGCTTCGAGATCCTCGATGGTGCGGTACACGAACACACCCGGACGATCGCGTCCCGGAATCAGTGGCACGAAGGGGCTGGAACCCGTCGCGAGGACCAGCAAGTCGTATTCGTACTCGGCGCCGCTTCGGGTGGTGACACGCTTGTTGACACGGTCAACGGTCGCAACCGGGTCGCCCGAATACAGATGGATGCCGTTCTTGTCGAAGAATTCGCGAGTGGTTAGCGTGAGGTCTTCGACCGTCGAACCCGAGAAGAACTTGGATAGATTGACGCGGTCGTAAGCCAGCCGCGGCTCTTCCGCGAGCATCGTGATCGCGTAATCGCCGGCACCGTCCTTGGTCAGCGTTTCGAGAAAGCGCTGGCCGACCATGCCGTGCCCGACCACGACAATTCGTTTTGACATTGCTACCCATCCCTCGTCGGTAATGAGTAAGGAGTAAGCAACCTCTGTGCCACATCGCCCGAACGGGTGTTCGTCAGCCTGGGCCCTGTTTGGGCGCCCTTGCTTCACTTCGGTGCAAGGGGTCCAAAGGGGCGCATCAGCACCGGGCAGCCTCCTGGCGAAGGGGACTAGCGCTCGCGCAGGGGTTCGATGGACTCGAGGCCTTTGAAACGCAGTGCCAGCGTTTTCTTGATCTCGGCGCGCAGCTTTTCGGCTCTGCGAACTTCACCGTCGCCAAACATTCCTGGATTGATCTGGATTCCCACAGCCACCTGGTTCGGCTCGATGAACGAGTAGGTGAGGAAAATCCCCCTGCCCGCGAAGGCGCCTTCCCAATGCGGAGGATTCGGTTCACGCGGCTTGAGTCCGCGGGACTTCGAGATCTCCTTGATCGAGTCGACGATCGAATCGCGTGGAAACGGCGCCGACGATTCAACGGCACGCACGACGAAGTCCTTGCGGTAATGGACTTGTGAAGTGGCCATTACGCCAAACAGCGTGGCGACGAGCACGGGTGGCAGCATCCATCGCCTGAAGCGGTCCGCATTCACGATGCCGCGCGGCTCTGAGGTCGCAAAATTCGCGCAAGCAGGAAGGATGGCGAGCGCCACCAGGTCCCAGTAGTCGACAGTACGGCCGAAGTTCAGCGGCTGCGCGTCATTCATGAAGGCGATGAACCCGCCCGAAGCCGGGCTCTTCCACCAGAGGAAGGCGCCAAAGACAGCCAGGTAGATAGTGCGGGCGTGCCGTGGGAACGCGGCGAACAGCGGCAACGCGACCATCGCGATGCCCGCGAAATCGGAGAGCTTTCCGGTAATGAGCCCGGGATACGCCTCCTTGAGCAACCCGTCGTTGATCAGCAAGGTGGCGAGCGCCAGGACGAACGGCCCTGTGGTGAAGATCGCGAAGAGCCGGTTTCGCATCTCGATCCCCTCTTTTCGTCAGATACCCAGCGACAGAGCATAAAACCGCGTATCGGGATGATAAGCATCTCCCTACGGCGGAATCAAAACAATCACGCGTTGGTGAGATGAGGCGCAACGACTTCGCGCGTCTGCGCACTCGACACCACGGGCACGATCTCGAACGCGACGCCGGCGCCGCGCCACTGCAGCACCCACTCCTGCAGGAGGCGCAAATCTTCGCACTCCATGAGTTGGAAGCAACGCGAGAAATTCGGTTCGACCCAGCTATCTATGTATTTGAGACCTGTGGGAATCGCGCGGCCGCCATCGCGCACGCGCTGGTAGATCGGCACAATGTCGTTGTCGCGAAATCGCTCGATGACCATGAACAACATGTGGCGTCCTCAGAAATCGACTTTTCCGAACCGCGCGATCGCCTGGTTCTGCCCTGGCGGATCGAGCACCGACTCATCGAGCGGCAGCGGCTCACCGAGCCACTGCGCGAGCGTAGTGTGATCCGCGAGATCGTCATCGGTCAGCGGATGGATCAGCGCCACCAGCCCCGTCGCCTCGAGGATGCGCGTAATTTCCGGCACCGCGGACGCCAGAAACTGGATCTCGAACTGCGGCTTGGGGTGTGGCCCGACACCCCGGTCATACATCTTTCCGACCAAGACCAGATTTGCGAGCGTGCCGCTCACCAGCATGTCGCTGAGTTCCTGGTGCAGTTGCCGCGCTGAATCCCAGGTGTCTCGATCGTAGTAGATATGCGCGTGATAAGGAGCCTTTGGATCTCTCATTTCGCACCTTGCATCATCTTCCAGTCATACAACGCCGCAAGCGATTGCTGGATGTGAGGCATTCCCGAGTTGTTCCAACGCGGGTTGGCGGGGTCCGCCTCGGCCTTGCAGATAGCCTTCGACTCATCCGTGCTCTTTTGCGCGAACATGGATTCGAGGACTATTTCCTTCACTTGTGCGTGCACCGCCTGGATTGCGTCAACATTGTTGGGTGCCGCAAACGCGAGCGGCACAACTTCCGCGACGCGGGCATCGACCGCCTCGATGAGCCTGGCGTTCTTGTCGAGCCAACCCTTCAATGCTTTGGCGCGAACTTCGGCGCCATCAGGATCCCTCGCTTTACAGCTCTCCTCCACCGATTCCGGGCCAAGCCGCCAGGCCAGTACCGCTCCCAGTTCACGTGCCACTTCCTTCCTGGAAGCTTCCTTCGCGCGCGGCTGCATAGGTGCTAACAACGCTTCGCGCAGGGCAGGACTCGGCGCATGTGGCGGATGACGGGAGACGTCGCCCCCGGTGTCCCAGAGGACGGGCACTATGTTGCGCGAGCGCGCGGCTTCGGCCACGGCGGACATCCAGCGAACGCGGGACGCCGTTTCCCGCTTGTCGGTCACACCAAACTCCCCGATGAACGCCGGGAGGTCGTTGCGCTTGCAAAACTCCTGCATCGCGTCGAACAGGCGATTCAGCTCGGCGACATCGCCCGCCCTGCCCCAGGAGGGCTGCATCTTGCCCCAGCTCGCGTCTTCGGTCATGCCGGCGAATTGCCACGGCGTGTAGTAGTGCACGGAGATCATGAGCCGATGAGCGATGGTGTCGACGGGCAACACGTAATCGCGACTGGTGGTCTTGGTGATGTCGGTTGCGTAGCCCGGGACGATGAGCAGACGCTTTGCGTTGTTGCCGCCGGTCTTGCGCACGGTGTCGATGAACAGCTGGTTCACGCGCGTCAGCGTGGCGTATGCGTCGCGGGTGGAGCCCACCTTTTCGAAGTTCGTTTCCTCGTTCAGCGCCTCGAAGATCACCCGCTCGTTCGAACCTGCGAAGTGGGTCGCGATCTGATTCCAGTAAGAGAGGTACTTGCGTTCCGCATCCTTGCTGAACGTGGCAAACGTATCGGCGAAGCGCTCTTTGTTGCTCGAGTCGATCCAGCCACCGTCCCAGTGGATGTTGATGACGCAGAACATGCCCGCCGCCGTGATCCAGTCGACGACCTCGCTCACTCTGGCGAATTTGTCGGGCTGGATGACGCCGTTGCGCGCGTAAGTATCCCAGGCCACCGGGAGACGGATCGTCTTGAATCCGAGTGCCGCCAGACTATCTACATACTTCTTGCTGATGCGCGGGTTTCCCCAACCGGTTTCCCAGGTGGTGGTGTTCTCGAGCGTGTTGCCGATATTGAACCCCGTGCCCATGAGTTTCGCCGCCACCCAGGCGTCGATCTCCTTCATGGGTTCCGCGGAGTGTGCAGCCAGAGCAACTGCGGCCAGAAATGCTGCCCACAGAATTCTCATCGCTCGCTGACACGCATGATGACGCCCTTCATCGACTGGTGGTCGATCGGCCCGGAGGTGTGCTCATGGAAGATCTTCCAGTCATCACCGGTTCTTCTCAATGCGATCGTGATGCGGTTGTCGAGCGAGCGCAGCTCTTTGCCGTCAACCGACACCGCTGTGTAGGTGAGTGTGGCGTGCCCCACCGCCAGATCACCTTTCGTGGTCGACACGATATCGCTGGCCGTGACGACCACACGCTCATCGCCCAGCGATGAGAACCAGCCCGAGGCCATGTTGCGCCACGCGTGGATGCCGAGAAGCTCCCACGAATTCCACATGTCGAAGACGTGCACGTCCTCGTCGTACAGGGCGACGAACGCGTTGACGTCTTTGTCGCGGGCGGCGGCGCTGTATCGCGCGAAGGCTTCCCGCACCGGGTCGGTTGTCTGGTTCATGGGCGAAAGATATCACTCAACCCGGCGGCGTTCTTTCCCGCTCTACCCAGGCATCGGCGAGGCGCCGCGCCGAGATTCGCGCGCGCGTTCCAAGCTGCTGCGCAAACAGCGAGACCCGGAACTCCTCGAGCATCCAGCGGAACTCGTCCTCGCCCGGGGGGCTCATGCCCCGCTCCGCCTTGACCCGATCCCGGTACCGACCCTCGATCGGGGCGATCTCGGCCGCCAGCTGCGCATCGCGCCGCGGATCCCGGCCTAGCTTCTCGAGCCGCTGTTCGATCGCCTGCAGGTACCTCGAGCATTCCTGCAGGCGCTCCCAGGGTGTCGTCAGCAGGAAGCCTGCAGGCACGAGCCATGCGAGCTGCGATCGGACGTCGGCGGCGGCGGGCGCGGACGCCTTCGGCAGCGCCATCAGAATGCGGCCAAGCCGCTCCAGGGAACTCTGCACCGCACGCGATATTTCCTGCGCCGGCAAGCCGATGCCGCCACGCAGGCTGGCAATGCGCGCGTCGAAGGCAGCGGCGCTGCGCAATGGCTCCTGGCCTTCGAGAAAAACCGTCATCACGATGCGGTCGAGCAAGTCTTCGCGCAGGTCGCGCCCGGGGACGAGCTCCGGA
>DASTTJ010000204.1:0-2432 GCA_035760205.1 Steroidobacteraceae bacterium
ACCCCGTCCGTAATCTGCATCAAGTCCGAACCCGGCGTCGACGTTGACGGACCAGTTGTCTGCGTACCCTGCGCACTCTGTGCACCCTGTGCACCCTGCGCACCCTGTGCACCCTGCGCACCCTGCGCACCCTGCGCACCCTGAGTTCCCGAAGTTGTAATTTTCGGCGGCGCCGTCTTTTGAGTCGTGAGGGCCTCGAGACAACGGCCCGCATGCCGCGCGAGCACTTCGATGAGCTCGGGCCAGCAACTCGGCACGGGTCGATCGTGGCCGTCCATCGTGACGGCATCGGCGTACACCACTGCCACAACACGCCCACCGACCACCACGGGCACCGCGAGCCCCATGCGATCGGTCGACAGTCTCTCGAATCCCGGACCCACCGAAGCGGTGGCGCTATCGCGCGTCGTTACCGCGCGCGCCGCGCCCACGGCGAGGGCAATCACGCCCGACTCGGCCAGCGGCAGATCGATCAGCTTCGGCTGGGCATCACGCGGACCAAAGCCGGTGAGCTTCCACCCGTGAATGCGCTCACTCCTCAGCACCACGACCGCGGCACGCGCCGCTTCGCGCGCCGCCGCCAGCGCGAGCGCGTCCAGCACTTCGCTCAGCGTCGATGCGCCGTCAAGACCGCGAATGCTTTCGAGCAACCGGGTGATGCCGGCCATTTCGATCTCACGTTCCTTGACGCGTGCCGACGCCACCGCCGCTTTGAGCTCGTCGGCGGCCTTGGCCTGTGCGTCGGCCAGCGCCACTCGAGCGCGCGCCTCGGCCATGGCGACCGCTTCATTCATCTTGGGCTCGAACTCGGCTTCAACCGTGCCGCGCACCTCGCGCGACACGATGTCGCGCTCTTCCTGGCGGCCGGTCTTGATCGCCTCATCCATGATCACGCGCATGCGCGCGTCGGCGTCGGCCACGCGGGTCTGTGTGCTGACTTCGGCATCTTCGAACGCCTTGGCACGTCCGGTGCGGACCGCCTCGTCCCGTTCCTCGGTGGCCTGGGCGAGCAGTTGCTGGACGAGCGAGCTGATCGCCTGATCGACGGTAGTTCGTACACGATCTTCGAACGACATGATGTGTCTTCTCGACCCTGGATTGGGTGTCTGGGGACGCCGTCAGCGGCTGGGAGTTCGCGCGCTCGTCCGGTAACTCGGGCCATTATGCGGACGGCCGGTACGCGAAGTCAAGGTAAGATCGCCTAAACCGCTGAGCAGAGAGCCTTTATGTCGACGAAAACCGAAACGCGCTTCAACTGGAGCGATCCGTTACTCCTCGATCAGCAGCTGAGCCACGAAGAGCAGATGGTCCGCGACACCGCGCGCGCCTACTGCCAGGACAAGCTGGCCCCGCGCGCCCTCGAAATGTTCCGTCATGAAAAGGCGGACCCCTCCATCTTCAGGGAAATGGGTGAGCTCGATCTGCTGGGTGTGGTGATCCCCGAGGAGTATGGCGGCGCTGGTCTCAACTACGTGAGCTATGGACTGGTCGCGCGCGAAGTGGAGCGCGTGGATTCAGGGTACCGCTCGATGATGAGCGTGCAGGGCTCGCTCGTGATGGTGCCGATCAACGAGTTCGGCACGAAGGCGCAAAAACAGAAGTTCCTGCCACGGCTCGCCACCGGCGAGTGGATCGGCTGCTTCGGATTGACGGAACCGGGCGCCGGATCGGATCCGGGCGGCATGACCAGCCGCGCGAAGAAAGTGCCCGGCGGCTTTTCGCTCACCGGCACCAAGTCGTGGATCAGCAACAGTCCGATCGCCGACGTGTTCATCGTGTGGGCGAAAGACGATGGCGACGTGATTCGCGGGTTCATCCTCGAGAAAGGCATGAAGGGCCTCAGCGCGCCGCCGATTCACGGCAAGGTCGGCCTGCGCACGAGCGTGACCGGCGAGATCGTCATGGACAACGTGTGGTGTCCCGACGAGAACGTCTTCCCGGAGATTCGCGGACTGAAGGGCCCGTTCACGTGCTTGAACAGCGCGCGCTACGGCATCTGCTGGGGCGCGCTCGGCGCCGCCGAAGATTGCTGGCACCGCGCACGCAACTACGTGCTCGAGCGCAAACAATTCGGCCGGCCGCTCGCGGCCAACCAGCTGATCCAGAAAAAACTCGCCGACATGCAGACGGAGATCGCGATCGGGCTGCAGGCGGTGCTGCGTCTCGGCCGCATGAAAGACGAGGGCACCGCGTCGCCAGAAATCACCTCGATGCTGAAGCGCAATTCATGCGGCAAGGCGCTCGATGTGGCCCGCATGGCCCGCGACATGATCGGCGGCAACGGCATCGTCGATGAGTTCGGCGTGATTCGCCACCTGGTCAACCTGGAAGTGGTGAACACCTACGAAGGCACGCACGACATCCACGCGCTGATCCTCGGGCGCGCGCAAACCGGGATCCCCGCGTTCTCGAACTAGCGGCTGCCGGGTGGC
>DASTTJ010000205.1:0-9327 GCA_035760205.1 Steroidobacteraceae bacterium
AGGAAGGTATCCGCGCTTCTGTCGCCATATTCAGCCTCGAAATGCCGGCTGAACAGATTCTCACGCGCATGCTGGCGTCGGTAGGCAGCGTGCACCTCGGCAACATACGCAGTGGAAAGTTGTCCGAAGACGATTGGCCACGGATTACCGGCGCCACCAAGCAGCTTCAGGACGCGAAGATCTTCATCGATGACACGCCGGCGCTGACGCCGACGGAGCTGCGCGCACGTGCGCGGCGCATCAAGCGTGAGCACGGCCTCGACCTCATCGTGGTCGACTATCTACAGCTCATGTCGGTGCCGGGCACGAAAGAAAACCGCGCCACGGAAATCTCCGAGATCTCGCGTGGCCTGAAGGCGCTCGCCAAGGAGATTCATTGCCCGGTCATCGCGCTGTCGCAGTTGAATCGAGGCGTCGAGCAGCGTGAGAACAAGCGGCCGGTGATGTCGGATCTTCGCGAATGCGTGGCGGGCGACACGCTCGTATGCCTTACGGATGGACGCCGTGTGCCCATCGCGTCGCTGGTCGGCGAGAATCCCGAGGTTTGGGCACTCGATGAAGAGCAGAAACCCGTCAAAGCGCGCGCGGAACTCGTCTGGTCGACGGGTGTGAAGCCCGTCTTCGATTTGAAGCTCGCGAGCGGACGGTGCCTTCGAGCAACGCAAGACCATCGCGTTCTCACGGGCAGCGGATGGAAAACCCTTGGTGAGTGCGGCAGCGGCGAACGGGTTGCCCTGACGCGCTCGCTTCCCCAACCCTCCGCGCCCCTGGAGTGGCCCGAGCATTGGCTCGTCCTGCTGGGACAGCTCGTGGGTGACGGCAGTTATCTGAAGCACCAGCCTCTGCGTTACACGACGGCGTCCGAGCTCAATAGTGCGGCAGTCGCGCAAAGCGCTCGCGCTTTCGGCAGTACCGTTTCCCGACATGTGGGGCGAGGCAATTGGCACCAGCTGGTGATCGCCGGCAATGGCAATCGTTGGCATGCAGCGGGTGTGGGCCGATGGCTCAAGGATCTCGGAATTTTCGGTCAGCGCTCACATGAGAAGCGATTGCCGGGCGATGTCTTCCGTCTGTCGAATGCCCAAATCGCCACGCTGCTGCGTCACCTTTGGGCAACCGACGGCTGCATTTCGATTCGTGGCGTGTCGAGTGCGGGCGCGCCTCGCGTCTACTTCGCGACCTGCAGTGAAGTTCTGGCAGCCGATGTCGCGGCTCTGTTATTGCGCCTGGGAATCGTGAGCCGCACGCGGGCGACCCACGGGCCCGTGGGTCGCCCGGTGTTCAGCGTCGACGTTTCAGGTTCCGCCGATCAGAAGATGTTCGTGCAACGGGTCGGGGGCTTCGGACCCCGTGCTGGCGCGGCTACGCTGCTCGCCAAAGCGCTCGAAGGTGTTGTTGCCAACACGAATGTCGACACGCTGCCTAAAGAAATCTTCGGCGCGGTCAAGCAGCGAATGAGGGCTTCGGGCATTTCACAACGCGCGATGGCAGCAATGCGAGGGACCCGCTACGGCGGTACCGCGCACTTCAGCTTCGCGCCTTCGCGTGCAGTGGTCGCCGGGTATGCGGAACTTTTGCAGGCGCCGGAGCTGAAGTTCTGGTCCGAAGCGCCGTTGTTTTGGGACCACGTTGTTGCCATCGAACCTGCCGGCAATGCCGAAACCTTCGACCTGACCGTTCCCGGTCATGCCAACTGGATGGCCGATGGAGTAGTTAGTCACAATTCGGGCGCAATAGAACAGGACGCAGACATGATCCTGCTCATCTACCGCGAAGAGGTCTACGACAAGAACACCGCGAAGAAAGGCGTCGCCGACATCGATCTCGCCAAACATCGTAACGGTGAAACCGGTGACATCCGCCTGACTTTCCGCGGGCAGTTCAGCCGCTTCGAAAACTATGCCGACCCGGCGTACGGCGAAGGAATCATGCGTTGATCCGGTTGATTCGCGCCTGGGTTGACACCGCAGCGCTGCGTCACAACCTCGGCACCATCCGTGCGTATGCGCCGGGCGCGAAAGTCATGGCCGTCATCAAGGCCAACGCCTATGGGCATGGGCTGGTCTCGACGGCGCTGGCGCTGGCCGACGCCGACAGTTTCGCGGTGGCGCGACTCGAGGAGGGCATGGCGCTGCGCGCCGCCGGTGTTCGTGCGCCCATCGTGCTGCTCGAAGGTGTGTTCAGCTCAGAACAGCTTGTCGAGGCCGCACATCACGGCTTTGAGCTTGTGGTGCACGACCCGCTGCAGCTCAAGTTGTTAGAGGCGCATCTCGGCGCCAAGCGTTTCGTAGTGTGGGTCAAGATAGACACGGGCATGAATCGCCTGGGGTTTCGCCCCGAGGCGTTTCCCGGCGCGCTTGCTCGACTGCGCGCATTGACCGTGCCCTTGCTGGAGGTGCGGGTCATGACGCATCTCGCGCGTGCCGACGAGCGTGCAGTCGAGATGACGCCCGAACAAGTAGGAAGGTTCGAAGCCGCCCTCGCAAATTCGGGTCTCGCTGGTGCCCAACGCATTCCAACCAGTATCGCCAATTCGGCGGGCGCGCTCGGCTGGCCGCGCGCACACGGCGACTGGGTGCGACCAGGTCTCGCGCTCTACGGTGTTTCGCCTTTCGGTGGCGAGTCGGCGGACAAGTTCGGACTCAGGCCCGTCATGACGCTCGAAACCACGGTGCTCACCGTGCGCGACGTGAAGCGCGGCGAAACGGTGGGTTATGCGGGTGCCTGGCGTGCCGAGCGAGATTGCTCCATTGCAATCCTCGCGGCCGGGTATGGCGATGGCCTCCCGCGTCATCTCGGGAATGGCGCGCCGGTGCTGATTGGGGGCGCGCGCTACCCTTTGGTGGGTCGTGTTTCGATGGACATGATCGCGGTCGATGTCACCGGCGCGCCGAAAGTCGCCACCGGCAGCAAGGCTATCGTCTGGGGCGAAGGGCTGCCCGTCGAAGAGGTGGCCACTCAAGCCGATACCATCCCGTATGAATTGCTGTGCGGCGTAAGCCAGCGCGTTCCGCTGGAGCTGAAATAGCTCCTGGCGGCAAGAAGGCGGCGACTGACGTCACCGACAGTCGACAATTCCGATTACTCAGCTCCGGCCCCGTTTTCTAGGAAATGGGGTCTGACCCCATTTCGTCAGCCCCTGACTAGGCCTCGAAGAACCCCATCTTCACCCCGGCGAGCTGGATCACGTCGTTGTCCGTGAGCTTGCGCGCCTGGCTGCCGATGGCGGTGCCGTTGACCAGCGGATAGTTGTTAGGCGTATCGCTGTCGACGTGCACGATGAAGAAACCGTCCTGGCGGCGCGTGATGGCGGCCACCTGGATGCCAGGGCGTCCGAGCGTGGTCAATGCCTTGTTCAGTTCGAGCTCGCGGCCCGCGAAGGAGCCCGAGAGTACCTGCAGCTTGGCCTTCTTGACCGGCGTCTTGCCGTCGAGACCCTTGCGCATACCGCTCGCGGAGACATCCGCCGAAACCTTTTCTGCCCGGTCCTTGGCCGCTTGCATCTTTTCGGCTGCGGGGCGCGACGACGGCTGGATGACCATCGTCTTTTCGAATTCGTCCTGTGCTTCATCGTCTTCGACGAAACGCAGTTGGTGGTGACCTACCGTGACCACGTCGCCGTGCTGCATCGCATGCTTCTTGATGAGCTTGCCGTTCACGTACGTGCCGTTGGTGCTGTTCAGATCCTCGAGGAACGAGTCGTTGAGGATATTGATGATCAGCGAGTGATGACCCGACACCGCCGAGTTATCGATGCGGATGTCGTTGTCGGGGAGGCGGCCAATCGTGTACCGCTCCTTGTTCATGTTGTATTCGGCGAGGACCTGGTTATCCAGGCTTAAGACCAAGCGTGCCATTGAGTGCGCCTTCCCTATTACCCTGTGTAACTTCCGGGGCCCTAACTGAACCAGCCCAGAAGTTTGTCCATCACTCCGCGACTCGCCGGGAACGCTTCGTTCGCCTGCGCGAGCACCACCGAGACGTTGTCACGACCACCGTTCTCGTTGGCTAACTGAATCAACTGCTTAGCAACCGTATCTAGATTAGCACCAAAGGTACTTATAGTTAAACGTATGTCTTCATCTTCGACCATGTCGGACAAGCCGTCCGAACACAGTATGAAGATATCGCCTTTGTCGACCGGATGTTCCTGCACTTCGACCTCGACCTGGGGTTCGACGCCCAAGGCCCGGGTCACGTAATTCTTGTTGGCGGCCCGCTGGGCTTCTTCCGGGGAATAAAACCCGCGATCGACCAGCTCCTGCAAGAGCGAGTGGTCCATCGTGACCTGCGAGATCTGGCTGCCGCGCTGGCGATACAGGCGCGAGTCGCCGACATGCGCAATCGAGATGCGGTTGTCGTAGAAGAGGGCGGCGACGACGGTAGTTCCCATGCCTTCGCACTCGGCCTGGGAGCGCGCCGTCTGATAAATAATCTTGTTGGCGCGCGTGATGGCGTCGCGCAGCACGATGGAGGGACGCGTCAGGCCGGTGGCGCGATCGAGCGAACCCAGATCCTCGCGCGCGAGACCCTCGCGAACCAGATTGGTGATGGTCTTGACGGCAATGCCGCTCGCGACTTCGCCCGCGTTGTATCCGCCCATGCCGTCGGCAAGGACTAACAAGCCCACGTCGACGTCGGAGGCAATGGTGTCCTCGTTGTGCTCGCGGACGCGACCCGTGTCAGTCGAGCCGACAAAGGTGAGCTTGCCCTTGAGAGTCATGGGCGACCCCGGATCCGGCGATGTTCAGCGTGTTCTTCGATCACACCCAATGCTCAATGCCCAAAAAGAGACCTGTACGGCCGAAATGCATCCGTAGACTTCCCCGCAAGCGCCGTAACCTACCAGCAGCGCCGGCGAGCGCCTTCGCAATAAGTCACACTTCATGCCCGTGGGTTTCGGCAAATCAACGACCTAGGGACGTAATGCTAATGGGATTAGGGTCGGGGTGCACCGGACTACTGCACACTAGGTGCCGCACTGACTTAGGCAGCGTCCAAGCCATGAACTTCGTCACGCTTTCCGGGCGCCCGCCCCAAGGTTTCTAGGATGGCCAAACCGGCGATTGTCTACGTCTGTGCCGACTGCGGCGCCGAGACCCTCAAATGGCAGGGGCAATGCCCGCAGTGCTCGCAGTGGAACACCCTGGAACAACGCACTGTGGCGCGCCGCCCGGGAGCCCAGCCTGCGGTTTCATCCCCAGCGGTGGAGCTGGCCGAGCTCGGTACCGAGGATCCGCCGCGTCTTCAGACCGGTATGGGTGAGCTCGATCGCGTCCTGGGCGGCGGGCTGATCAATGGTTCGGTCACCTTGCTAGGTGGGGAGCCGGGCATTGGCAAATCCACGCTGCTGCTGCAGCTTGCGAACCACGCCGCCCGCATGACGCCGACCCTGTACCTGTCGGCGGAAGAGTCCGCGGCGCAAATCGGGGTGCGCGCGCGCCGCCTCGGTGTCGCCGGTTCGCACCTGCGCGTGGTCGCCGACACGGATCTCGAAGCGATGATGGCGCGCGCGCGCGAGGAGGGCGTGAAGCTGCTGATCGTCGATTC
The DNA here is from genome assembly GCA_035760205.1 of Steroidobacteraceae bacterium. Classification (GTDB taxonomy): domain Bacteria; phylum Pseudomonadota; class Gammaproteobacteria; order Steroidobacterales; family Steroidobacteraceae; genus CADEED01. Next base: position 5,551 of record DASTTJ010000205.1, read on the forward strand.
CATCCAGACAGTCCAACTGGGCTCTATTGGCACCGCGGCCGGCGCGATCACTCAGTTGAAGGAATGCACCGCCCAGCTGGTGCGCTTTGCGAAAAGCTCGGGCGTCAGCGTGATCATTGTCGGTCACGTGACCAAGGACGGCGCCATCGCCGGGCCGAGGGTTCTGGAACATCTCGTCGACACGGTGCTGTACTTCGAGAGCGATGCCTCGAGCCGTTTTCGCAACGTGCGGGCGACCAAGAACCGGTTCGGTTCGGTGGGCGAATTGGCATTCTTTCACATGGGCGAAACGGGACTGCGCGAGGTGCGCAACCCTTCCGCGATTTTCCTCGCGCGTTCCGGTGCGCCAGCGCCGGGCAGTGTCGTGGCGGTCACGCGCGACGGCCGCCGGCCCTTGCTCGTCGAACTACAGGGGCTCGTGGACCGCATGCGTTTCGGGTCGCCGCGGCGGGTGGCGCAGGGACTGGACGCCCAGCGCGTTGCCATGTTGTTGGCGGTCATGAATCGGCACGGTGGCGTATCGTTGCAGGAGCACGACGTGTTCGTGAACCTGGTGGGAGGCCTGGAAGTCACCGAAACGGCGTGCGATCTGCCGGTCGCGCTGGCGTTGGCCTCGAGTCTCCTCGACATGCCCATCGCGCAGGACCTGGTCGCTTTTGGCGAACTCGGCCTCACCGGCGAGTTGCGGCCCGTGGCCTACGGCGAAGAGCGACTGCGCGAGGCCGCCAAACAGGGATTTACGACCGCGCTCATTCCGAAAGACAACGCGCCGCGAACGCCGATCGAAGGGTTGCGGGTACGCGAGTTCACGCGCATCGAGGATGCGCTGAAGGCCGCGTTAGGCTGATGTGCTGGCTGCTTTTCGCGCGCGTACGGTGCGGATCGTGTTCTCGCCTATCTGCAGCACTTCGAAATGGTATTCGCCAACCTCCACGCGATCGCCCGCTTCCGGGAGTGTCTCGAGCTGCTCGACCAGGAGGCCGTTCACCGTTTTGGGCCCGTCGGTCGGAAGCTGCCAGCCCAGCGAGCGATTGAGCGCGCGAACGGTGGCGCTCGCATTCACGATGAAGACGCCCGGTGCTTCGCGATGCACGTGCTTGTGCGTGATCGTCGCCGGATCGGTGGTGAATTCGCCGACGATTTCTTCGAGGATGTCTTCGAGCGTGACGAAGCCCTGGATGTCGCCGTATTCATCGACCACGAACGCCATGCGGCGCCGGTTACGCTGGAACTGGTTCAGCTGCACCGTGAGCGAGGTGCCATCCGGCACGAAGTACGGCTCGCGCACGCGCGCGAGTTCGATCAGTCGTTCGCGCGACAGTGTGTCGCGCGCGAGTTCCTGCGCGACGCGTTTCATGTGGATGATGCCGATGAGATTGTCGAGTTCGCCTTCGTGCAGGGGCAGGCGCGTGTGCGGTGTCTGCCGCAGCTGATCGAGAATGTCTTCCCAGTTGTCTTCGACATTGATCGAGGCGATGTCCTGGCGCGGGATCATGATGTCGTTCACCGTCACGTGCTCGAGATCGAGGATTGACAGCAGCATCTGCCGGTGGCGCGTCGGGATCATCGGCCCGGCTTCGGCGACCACCGAGCGCAGTTCATCGGGCGACATGTTCGTCCCGCCCTCGCGGACCGGCTTGACACCGAAAAGCCGCAGCACGGCGTAGGCCGCCTTGTTGGTGAACCAGGTGACGGGCGTGGCGATGAAGACCAGCAGCCGGTAGATATACGTGGACGACAGCGCCACCGGATCGGGCCGCAGCGACGCAAATATCTTCGGCGCGAGTTCGCAGAAGATGATCATGAACACCGACAGCGAAATCATCGTGACCGGGATGGCGTGTTCGTAACCGGTGCGCTGCGCTAACAACGTGGCGATCGACGATGCCGCGACGCTGGCCAGCGCGAGCAACACGAGGTTCGCTCCAAGCCAGCTCTCCGGTTTGGCGAGCAGGGCATCCAGCACCCGGGCGGTGCGTTTGCCGGCTTTGGCCGCGGCGCGGATCTTGTAGCGATTGGCTGACAGCATGGCCACCTCGGTTCCCGAGGAGAAGGCTATGAGCAGCAGCAGGACGGCCAGCGCGATGCCGAGTGCAAATGAGGGTGCGTTTTCCATATGCCCCATAGCATAGGGCTTCTATAATCCGCGCCCCATGGCACTTTTCGAGAACCTGACTGCACGGCTTTCGCGCACCGTAGACACGCTGCGCGGCCGGGGCCGCATCACCGAAGAAAACGTCGGCGACTCCTTGCGCGAAGTGCGCATGGCACTGCTCGAGGCCGACGTCGCCCTGCCGGTAATCAAGGCGTTCATCGAACGCGTGAAGCAGAAGGCGCTGGGCGCCGAGGTCACCGCCAGCCTCTCGCCGGGCCAGGCTTTCGTCGGCATCCTGCACCGGGAACTGGTCGCACTCATGGGCGGCCCTTCTTCGTCGAAGAATGGCCCACGATTTGAATTGCGCGCGCAGCCTCCCGTCGTCGTGTTGTTAGCCGGCCTGCAGGGCGCGGGCAAGACGACCACCGCCGGCAAACTCGCGCGTTGGCTCATGGAGAGCCACAAGAAACGCGTGTTGCTGGTCAGCACCGACATTCGCCGGCCAGCCGCCGTGTTGCAGCTTCAGCGCCTGGCGGAGCAGGTCGGCGCGGGCTTTTTCCCCACCGACGGCAAACAGAAGCCTGCGGACATTGCGCGCGATGCGCTCGATGCGGCGCGCAAGGGCGTGTACGACGCGTTGATCGTCGACACCGCGGGCCGCCTGCACGTCGATGTCGAGCTCATGGAAGAGGTGAAGGAAATCGAACGTGCCGTGGAAACGCACGAGCGGCTGTTCGTCATCGACGCGATGGCGGGCCAGGACGCGGTCAATTCCGCGCGCGCATTCGGCGCAGCGCTCGACCTGACGGGCATCATCCTCACCAAGGCCGACGGTGATGCGCGGGGCGGCGCCGCGTTGTCGGTGCGGGAGGTCACGGGTAAACCCATCGTCCTGGTAGGTGTGGGCGAGAAGCTCGAGGCACTGGAACCATTCGATGCGGAACGCATGGCGGGTCGCATTCTGGGCATGGGTGACGTGGTCGCCCTGGTCGAGCAGGTCCAGAAGCAGGTCGATGTCGAGGAAGCCCAGAAGCTCGCGAAAAAGGTTGCCAAGGGCAAGGGTTTCGACCTGGTGGATCTGAAGAGCCAGCTCGAACAACTCCAGAAAATGGGTGGTGTCGGGGCGCTCATGGACAAGCTTCCCCAGGCGGCGATGCGGGGCGGGGCCCTGCCTGCCGATGGGGGCGATAAGGACGTCCGCCGGCAGATCGCCATCATCAACTCCATGACCCGCAAGGAACGCCGCAATCCGGGCCTCCTGGACGGCTCAAGGCGCCGGCGCATCGCTGCCGGGGCAGGCGTTCAGGTCCAGGACGTCAACAAGCTCATGAAGCAGTTCATGGAAATGCAGAAAATGATGAAAAGCATGGCCGGCGGGCGCATGAAGCGCATGCTCCAGGCCTTCAAGGGTGGTATGCCGCCAGGTTTTCCCGGCCAATAAGCGGTGCCGGGAAGGGGTTCTCGGGGTTGGCGGCCCGAAAAAACCTTTCAACAAATCACCGGTTTGCGTAGAATCCGCGCTCTTTTTTGGCCGGCCGGGACGGGCAATTCGCCCCGGGGCTACGTAACTTGAAGGTTCAATGACATGGTGACAATTCGTCTGACCCGCCGCGGTGCCACTAACACGCCGTTCTATCACGTCGTGGTGACCGACAGCCGCAAGCGCCAAGGTGGCAAGAGCC
>DASTTJ010000206.1:0-14854 GCA_035760205.1 Steroidobacteraceae bacterium
GCAGGTGATGTCGAGCACATTTTCGCCGATGTTTGCATCGAAATGGCGCGTGAAGCCGATGGGAAGCTGGTACGGATTCGCTTCGCTCGGTTCCGGGTCGACGAGGAACCGGTACTTGCGCATGTGCTCCGGCGCGGCGAAGCGTTCCTTCGAGAGCGGTAGTTCCAGATTCACGAACCAGTCGTAACGCACCGCGCCGGCCGACGCGCCCTGCGGCATCGAGGTTCCCTGCGCCGTGTAGTAGTAACGCTGTCGCAGCGCAGCGTTTTGCCCGGCGCCCCATCCCTGGTCGAGCCACACATATTCGTCGACAGGTTCCAGCGCGGGGATGGTGTGCACCGGCCACAGGACGAACCAGGCAAACAAACCGGTTGCCGCGGCCACCGTGACCACCAGCAGACCCGCTATCCACTTCAACGTTCGCCGCATCGCGTTACTCCCTTAACGTTCTGACGCATACTACAAACAACTCTGACGCAGGATGCAATTGTGAACCGGAAGTTGCTGCTAGTCTTGTTAGTTAGCTGTCTACCAATCCCGGCTCTCGGGGATTCTCCGAGAGTGATAACGATCGCCGCCGATGCGCCGGTACACCTGGAAAAGGTGAGCGGTGCAGTGGAAGTTCTCGAGGACGCCGGTGGCAAGCTCGACATCGCCGCCGTAAGCTCCGCGCCCGCCAACGAAGCGTTCGTACCGTCCACTCTCGGCTCGGCGAACGTCGGCTTCACGAGTTCGGCATGGTGGGTGCGCATCACGTTGCGGAATCCGGCTGCTTCGAGCCGGCTCGTGTACCTGCGCCAGGGCTACCCGCTCATCGACTCCCTCGATTTTTACGAACCGGCCGACGGTGGCTGGCGGCGGCATGCCACCGGCGATCGCGCGGCGTTCGGCACGCGCGACGTCCTGCACCGCGACTTTCTGTTCCCGCTCGAATTGCCGGCCGGCACGGATACCACCTTCTACCTGCGTTATCACTCGCAGGGGCCCATCGACATCCATCTATCGCTGCTCGATCCCAATGAACTCGCAGCGGCGGTGAGCCGCGAGCAACTGGCATACGGCCTGTATTTCGGCTGCGTGATGATGCTGCTGGTGTGGAGCGGCCTGGTTTTCCTTGCGGTTCGCGATGCCGCTTTTCTCGCCTACTTCGCCTACGTCGCGACCTTCGGCTTGTACATGCTGGTCAACACCGGCCTCGCGTTTCAATACCTGTGGCCAGACAGCCCGCGATGGGCCAACACCTGTCTCATCGTCCTGCTGAATCTCTCGTTGATAACCGCGCTGCAGTTTTCCACGACCATCCTGCGTTCCCGCGACTACACGCCGCGGCTCGAGCGCCTGGCTCGCGGACTGCAGATCGTGGCGGTGCTGGCCATCGCAATGAGCCCTTTCCTTTCGTACGCGTTGCTGGTCAAACCCGTCACGTTCCTCATCCTCTTTTCCGTGATCGTGCTGATCGTGCTTGGCGTCGTCAGCCTGCTGGCCGGCTCGCGGCCGGCTCGGCCGTACGTAATCGCCTGGGGCGCCTTCCTGGCGGGATCCATCGTGTTCCTGCTGAAGAACTTCGGTGTGCTGCCGCACACCTTCCTCACGCAGCACAGCTGGCAAATCGGCTCGCTGCTGGAAATGATCCTGCTGTCGATGACGCTCTCGAGCCGCATGAGCGAGCTCCAGCACCAGAGCCGCACCGACGCCCTCACGCTGCTCGGCAACCGCCGCCTGTTCAACGACAAACTACCGGCCGAGTTCGCGCGCGCGCACGAGGTCAACCATCCGCTTTCGCTTTTGATGCTGGACATCGACAAGTTCAAGTACTACAACGATTTGCACGGTCACGCTCAGGGTGATGAAGCCGTCAAGGCAGTGGCCCATGCATTGCGCAAGCACGCACGCAAACCGTATGTCGCGTGCCGCTATGGTGGCGACGAATTCTGCGCCATCCTGCCGGGTACCTCGGAGGCCTCCGCAGCGGTCCTGGCCGAACGACTTCGTGCCGCGGTGCAAAGTTCGCTGAGCGGCGAACACACCGTCACCGTGAGCATCGGTTACGCCTGTCAGACGGGCGCCAAATTCGAAACCGCCCACCAGTTGTTCGAAGCCGCCGATGCCGCGCTGTATTCCGCGAAGGAACAGGGCCGCAACACCATCTCGGCATTCCAGGGCCGCCGCACCGGCGATCCGCCATCGCGCGATTCCGTCGGAATGGCGTAGATACGGCTTGCGCTCTCTACTACATCTGTCATAGAGTTGACCCCAGTTGTAGTTATGGAGGTCGTGTGACCGAACCGAAGTTGAGCGCGCTGGAGCTGCGCATCATGGGCGAGTTGTGGAGCCGCGGAGCCTGTTCCATCCGCGAGATCCACGAGGCTGTCGTCAAGCGCGACCGTCCCGCATACACCACTGTTCAGACGATGGTGTACCGGCTCGAAGCCAAGGGTGCGGTGCGCCGCACGAAGAAAATCGGCAACGCCCACGTGTTCGAGGCAACCACCTCGCGCGCCTCGGTGCAGACGCGACTGCTCAAGGAACTGCTCGGGTTGTTTGGCGGCAATGCGCGCCCGGTCATGGCTCACCTCGTCGAAATGGGCAAGATCTCGAGCGAAGACATCGACGAGGCGCAGAAGCTTCTGCGCGCGCACACCGCGAAAGAGCAGCCCGCCAAGGACACTGTTCCGAAGGATCGAGGCAGATGATCGCCGCGCTGATCAACCACCTCTGGCAGTCCACGCTCTTCTGTGGTGGCGCCTGGTTGATCACACTCGCGCTGCGCGCCAACAGTGCATCGCTGCGCCACTGGATCTGGCTGCTGGCATCGGTGAAGTTCCTGGTGCCCTTCTCGCTGTTGTTCATCGCCGGCTCATACATCGGACTGCCTGCGGCGCGCATCGCCGACAATCAGCCTTTGATTCTGGGAGTCGCTCTGCAAAGCGTCTCCCCGCTCGTCTCGCCGAGCGCGCTGCAGGCAACCGAATCTGGCGCCGGCTCCACCATGCTCATCGTCTTGCTCGCGCTCTGGCTCGGCGGTGCACTGGTCGTCGGCCTGCGCTGGCTGCTGGCGTGGCGCGCAGCGGATTCACTGGTAAGGGCAGCGCGGCCGGCGCCGGGCGCATTGCTGGATGCACGCATCACGGATGCCGAAATTGAACCGGCCGTGGCGCGCGTCTTTCATCCGGTGGTGTTGCTGCCGGCCGCGTTGCTCGAGAGGCTTTCGCGGCCGGAGATCGACGCCGTACTCGCGCACGAACACGAGCACATCGCGCGGCACGACAATCTGAAGGACAGCATTCACCGCGTCGTCGAAACACTGTTCTGGTTTCATCCCGCGGTGTGGTGGATCGGCCGGCTGATGATCGAGGAGCGTGAACGCGCCTGCGACGAAGCGGTACTTGCCAGCGGTCACGATGGCGGTGAATACGCTTCCGGCATTCTCGCGGTTTGCCGGCATTGCCACGCCAGTACGGCAGCGTCGGCGGCGGCCACGTCGGGCGATCTGACGCGGCGCGTGCGCTACATTCTCGGCAATGCACGCCCGGCTGCACTCGGCGCGGCGAAAGCGTTGACGTTGCTCGTGGCGACTCTCGCCGCCGCGACAATTCCGATGTTCGCCGGCGCAGTCGACGGTACCGCACGACGGCACGAGCTGCTCACACTCAATTCACGTGCCTTGGGCGGCGCGGATTTTTCGGTTGTACCGGCAACGGGCAGACCGGGAACGCAGCAGCGAATCGACGCCGCGCGCGATGGCGTCATCATCCGCAACACCACTCTGCGCGACCTCATCGCACTCTCTTATGGCGTGGAGCGCTGGCACGTGAGCGGCGATGGTCAATGGCTGGACACGCCGCGCTACGACATCCGTGCAGTCGCGCACGATCCTGTCAGTGAACCCGATGAACTCGACCCCTACGCGCTTCGCGTTCTGACCACCAGACTACTTGCCTCGCGCTTCGATCTGGAGATTCACGTCAATCGCCGTTGTCAGTCGCCTTGCGGGCGCTACGCGTTGACTGCGGCAAAACCCACCCAGTAGCCCAATGATCACGGGGCTGGTCGATCATCTGTGGCAATCCTGCTGCTGCTCTGGAGTCGCGTGCGCGTTTTCGTGGCTGCTGCGCGGCAACGCCGCCGTGTTCCGACTGTGGCTGTGGCGTATGGCAGTACTCAAGCTGCTGCTGCCATTCTCGCTGCTGGCCGCGCTGGGCGGGTGGCTCGGATTTCCATCACCGCACGCCGCTGATCCGGCGCCCGCGACGCTCCTCCGCCTACTCGCCGAACTTACGCCGATCGCGTCGCCAGCGCGTACCGGCACATGGACGGGCATTCCACTCGCAATCGCAGCGTTCGCCGCGTTGGCGGCCACGGCCGTATGTGCGCACGGACTGCGCAACAGATTGCGCATCGAAAACACACGCGTCGCAGAAGAAGCGGCTCGCCGCGAGCGCAACGTCGATGACATCGTGGCGCGCCCGGGATTTCTCAAGTCCGCTTTGTTGACGGCGAGCCTGTTGTGTTCGATCGCCATTCCCCTGCTCGCGGGAGCGGTTCAGGATCGTCAGCAGCGGCGCGAGCGGTTGATCGCCAATTCGCTCGCGCTGCGCAACGCACCTATCGACATGAAGCCGGCCGCCGCGGGCTTGGGGGCTCGCTATCGCGTCGAGGCGACTCCGCACGGCGTCTCCATCCGCAACGCCAGCATTCATGATCTCGTGGCCATGGTGTACGGAGTCAGGCGTCACGCCGTCATCTCCCCGCAAATGATGTCGGAAGCGGAGCCCGCAAGCCGGTCCTGGCTGCATTGGCCGCGCTACGACGTGAGTGTGCAAGCGCCAGTGCCCGACTCCCGGGACTTCGAGCCTTACGCGCTGCGCCAGGGCCTGACCCGGCTGCTCTCCGAAAGGTTCGGGCTCGAGATCTACGTGAACGGGGATTGCCAGCCGCCTTGCGGCAACTATCACCTCGCGCTGGCGGAAAACCCCCTCTAGGAGACAACCCGCTAACTACCACGCACGCATTTTCCTAACCACCCTTAGTCGCTTCTCGCGCTCGCTGAGGCCGGCCAACGGGGCGGCTGTGTACGGTCCCGCACAGAAACAAATGCCGCGATCATGTCAAGTTGCACGCGGGGTCGCCTTGGCTGCGGGCTGTTCACATGTCTAACAACAGAAGAATTCTTCTCGTTCAGGAGATTGCCGCCGACGCGCGCGCCGTCAGGGACGCTCTCAGCAACTCGGGGCCGTACGCGCTCAACGTCGAATGGGTGAGACGGTGCTCGGAAGCAATAGGTTTGCTCACGGGCGATGCGGCGCGAGGCGCCGAGGGGTTCGCGGCAGTTCTGGTCGATCTGTTCCTGCCCGACAGCAGCGGCCTCGAGACCTTTGCCCGGCTCTTCAAGGCGGCTCCGCAGGTTCCAATACTGGTGCTCAGTTCCTCGCAGAACGAGCCCATCGCCCGGCAGGCGGTACAGCAGGGCGCTCAGGACTATCTGTTGAAGGGGCGACTCGACAGCTATCTATTGCCGAAGGCCCTCGGCAGCATGATCGACAGGGCGGCCCACGCAGAGGCCCTGTTCGAAGAGAAGGAACGCGCGCAGGTCACGCTGAATTCCATTGGCGACGCGGTCATGAGCTGCGACGTTTCCACCCGCGTGACCTACCTGAACAAGGTCGCGGAGCGGTTGACAGGCTGGACCGGCGAAAGAGCATCGGGACGTCCGATCGAGGAGGTATTCCACATCATGGACGCCGCGACCCGGGCGACGATTCCCAATCCCATGGCCATGGCGATTCGCGAAGACCGGACCGTGATGCTTGCGCCCAACAGCATCCTGCGCCGGGGCGACGGTGTGGAAGCTGCCATCGAGGACTCCGTGGCTCCGATCCACGACCGGCACGGAAGAGTGACCGGCGCCGTGATGGTGTTTCACGATGTGAGCACCACGCGGGCGCTGTCCCTCAACCTGGCCCACCAGGCCCAACATGACAGCCTGACCGATCTGCCCAACAGGTTGCTGCTGGACGATCGGCTGACTCACGCAATGGTGGCGGCGCGCCGCCACGATATGAAGCTCGCGGTGCTGTATCTGGATCTCGATCGCTTCAAGAAGGTGAACGACTCTCTCGGCCACAATATCGGCGATCGCCTCTTGCAGACCATCGCGCAACGCCTTCTGGGTTGTGTGCGCGGCTCGGACACCGTCAGCCGGCAGGGTGGCGATGAATTCGTGATCTTGCTCTCGGAGCTGGCCGACGGACAGGATGCGGCCGTCAGCGCCGAAAAGGTCTTGCGGACCCTGAGCGTGCCGGTCGACATCGATGGTCACCATCTGCACGTTTCCGCCAGCATCGGCATCGCTATCTACCCGGAAGACGGGGACGACGCCGTGACGCTGCTGAAACACGCGGACTTTGCGATGTATCACGCGAAGGATTGCGGTCGTAGCAATTTCCAGTTCTTTCGCGAAGACATGAATGTCCGGGCGCTCGAACGCCAGTCGGTCGAAAGCGGACTGCACCAGGCGCTGGAACGCAACGAGCTGACGTTGTACTACCAGCCGATCGTGGATTTGTGGAGCGGCGCGGCCACCGGCATCGAGGCACTGGTTCGCTGGCGCCATCCACATCGTGGCCTGCTCCTGCCGCAACATTTCGTGCCGATCGCGGAGGAATGTGGGCTCATCCTGCCGATCGGCCGCTGGGTGTTGCGCGAAGCCTGCCGTCAGAATCGCGCCTGGCAGGACGCGGGTCTGTCGCCGATGCGGATCACCGTGAACGTCTCGGCGGTCGAATTGCGCAACAAGAATTTCGTCGAAGGTGTGCGCCAATGTCTGGCGGAAACCGGGCTTGCCGCGCAGCACCTGGAACTCGAACTGACGGAAACCTTCCTGATGCAGGACTCCGCATCCACCGCGCTGGTATTGAACGCGCTCAAGGAAGTCGGAGTCCAGCTCGCGCTCGACGACTTTGGGACAGGTTATTCGAGCCTGAGTCATCTGAAAGGCTTTCCAATCGACACGATGAAAATCGACCTGGCGTTCGTCAGCGAAATCAACACCAACCCCAACGACGCCAGCATTGTTCGCGCCATGATTGGCCTGGGGCGGAGTCTCAATATTCGGGTGGTCGCCGAGGGCGTGGAAACCGCGGAGCAGCTTGCGCGGCTGCAGGAGCAGCAATGCCCCGAAGGCCAAGGCTATTTCTTCAGCCGGCCGGTGATCGCCGATGAGATTCCGCGGTTGTTATATGCCGCGCCGCCCGGTTTTCCGGGCCTGCATGGCGGACCGGCCGGGGAATCCAATGGCACGCACGCCATTGCGAGACCCTCGGAGGCGCCTTCGGGTTTGGCGCGGCGATTCACACGCAACTGACGCCGCGCCGGCGGTACTAACTATTGGCCAGCAGCTCGAGCTGCCCGCGTCGCGCGATGCGGCGATCGAACAACCCCCATGCGCCCTCGTCTCCGTGCCAGGCGCCGCCGGTGGCGGCCTTGGCATATTCGGTGGCGCGTGTTTCGAAGAAGTTGGCGTGTTCGACGCCGTTCAGCATGGCGGTGAGCCAGGGCAGCGGATGCTCTTTCACGCCGTAGATCTGCGGCAGACCTAACTGCTTCAGACGCCAGTCGGCGATGTAGCGGATGTAGCCCTTCACTTCGGCCGCGGCGAGGCCTTCGACCGGGCCCATCTCGAAAGCGAGATCGACGAAGCGATCCTCGAGCTTCACCACGGTCCGGGCGCACTCGACAATATCGTCCTTGACTGTTTGCGTCAGCGCGCCGGTTTCCTGCGCGAAGGTGTGGAACAGCCGGATGATGCCCTCGCAATGCAAAGTTTCATCGCGCACGCTCCACGAGACCACCTGCCCCATGCCGCGCATTTTGTTGTGGCGCGGAAAGTTGAGCAGGATGGCGAAGCTGGCGAACAGCTGAAGGCCCTCGGTGAATCCGCCGAACATGGCGAGCGTCCGCAGTGTGTCAGCGTCGGTCTCCACGCCGAAACCCTGCAGATAGTCGTGCTTGTCGCGCATCGCGGCGTAGTCCATGAACGCCGTGAATTCGCTGTCGGGCATGCCGAGCGTCTCGAGCAGCAGCGCATAGGCCGCGATGTGCACGGTTTCCATGTTGGCGAACGCCGCCAGCATCATCTTGATCTCGGTGGGACGGAACACACGCGCATAACGCTCCATGTAGTTGTCCTGCACCTCGACGTCCGACTGCGTGAAGAAGCGAAATACTTGTGTAAGAAGATTGCGTTCGGCATCGGTGATGCGGTTGTTCCAGTCCTTGCAGTCCTCGCCCAGCGGGATTTCTTCCGGCATCCAGTGGATCTGCTGCTGGCGGCGCCAGTATTCGATGGCCCATGGGTAACGGAACGGTTTGTAGCTGCGCGACGGCGTGAGCAGGCCGGGCCTGGTGATGAGTTCGATCTGTTGGGCGCTGGCGATTACTGACATGACAGGCACTCGTCGTATTTGGCTTCGTCGGTTTCGGGGGCGAGCGGCCTGGTCGGCCAGGCGCGCGTGTTGTCCGCTTCGACGCCGGCGAACCCGGCGCGCTGCACGCTCTTCGATCGGCAGTAGTACAGCGACTTCACGCCGCGCTCCCACGCCGTCCAGTGCAGCATCAGCAGGTCCCACTTGTGGATGTCGCTTCGCAGGTAGAGGTTCAGCGACTGGCCCTGGCAGATCAGCGGCGCGCGATCAGCTGCCAGTTCCACCACCCAGCGCTGATCGATCTCGAATGCGGTGCGGAACACGGCTTTCTCGTCGTCATTCAGGCCTTCCAGATGCTGCACCGAACCTTCGTGCGCCAGTATCGACTGCCAGATGTCCTCGTTGTTCAGACCCTTTTCGTCTAACACCTTCCGCAACGCCGGGTTGCGTACGCTGAAGGATCCCGACAACGTCTTGTGCGTGTAGACATTGGCCGGAATAGGCTCGATGCAGGCGCTGGTTCCACCGCAGATCACGGAGATGCTGGCCGTGGGCGCGATGGCAAGCTTGTGCGAGAAGCGCTCGGACGCGCCTCGCTCCGCGGCATCCGGACAGGCGCCGCGTTCTTCCGCCAGCACGCGTGACGCGGCGTCGGCTCCGCGGCGCAGGTGTTTGAACATGCGCAGATTGGCGGCTCGCGCCAGCGCGCTTTCAAAGGGAATGCCGTTGTTCTGCAGCCAGGAATGGAAACCCATGGCACCCAGGCCTACCGAACGCTCGCGCATTGCCGAGTATTTCGCCGAGTCCATGGAAGCCGGCGCATGGTCGATGAACTCCTGCAGCACGTTGTCGAGCATTCGCAGTACGTCTTCGATGAAGCGCGGCTCCGCGCTCCATTGCTCCCAGGTTTCGAAATTCACCGAGGACAGGCAACACACCGCCGTACGCGCGCGGCCCAGATGATCGACGCCCGTCGGCAGCAGGATCTCGCTGCACAGATTCGACTGACGCACTTTGAGGCCGAGCTCTCGCTGATGGGTGCTGAGCTGGTTGTTCGCCGTGTCGCTGAACAACAGGTACGGCTCACCCGTCTGCAAGCGAGTCTCGAGAATCTTCTGCCACAGGTGGCGCGCGGGCAGCGTGCGCAGTGCCTCCCCATTCTTTGGACTGCGCAGCGCGAACGGCAGGTCATCTCGCACGGCCTGCATGAATTCGTCGGTGATGCAGATGCCGTGGTGCAGGTTCAGGCTCTTGCGGTTGAAGTCGCCCGAAGGCTTGCGAATTTCGATGAACTCTTCGATTTCGGGATGGTGCACGTCGAGATACACCGCGGCCGAGCCGCGACGCAGAGAACCCTGCGATATCGCCAGCGTCAGCGAATCCATGACGCGGACGAACGGAATGATTCCCGATGTCTGGCCGCAGCCCTTCACAGTTTCGCCAATGGAGCGCACGCCACCCCAGTACGTGCCGATGCCGCCACCGTTCGACGCCAGCCACACGTTCTCGGTCCACGTGTTGACGATGCCGTCGAGATTGTCTTCGACCGAGTTCAGGAAACAGGAGATCGGCAGGCCGCGCTGCGTACCGCCATTGGACAGGATCGGTGTCGCCGGCAGGAACCACAGTTGCGACATGTAATCGTACAGGCGCTGCGCATGCGCGCCGTCGTCTGCGTAGGCGCGCGCAACACGCGCGAACAGATCCTGGGTGGTTTCGCCCGTCAGCAGATAGCGGTCCTGCAGCGTGGCGCGTCCGAAGTTGGTGAGCAGTGCGTCGCGGGCCGGATCGATCTTAACTTCGATCGCGGCACGGGCTGACTTCGCCGTGTCGGCGCCGGACACCACGGCCTGCGCGTAAACCAGGGAATTCTTCTTTGCCGTGCGCGCGAGCTGCGCGTGCGCCTCTGAAACTGATTGAGCTGCCATCCTTCTTCTCCATTTGCTTTGGGGAAGTGGAAGCGGCGCGAGTTTTCCACCGGCGGCGGAAAACATCGACGCTGCTGCCGGCACACCCCGTCCGATCAGAAGTCTTGAAAGTGTGCGCCGGCAGGTCTCCTGGCTCACCGCTCCATCGCGATTGTTAGGTCTTCCCGGGATTCACTCCCAGTGACCACACTTTTTGTCCCCAAGAAAAAAATTGCGGGAAAAAGTCACATTTCGCTTGCGGTCTACAGTTGCGGGGGCAGCTGCGGATTGAGTGACCACTTAAGATCCTTTCACCGCATTCCCTTTTCATCGCGCTTACGCGCGAACCGATGCACGACTAGATGTTGTGTGCCGCGACGGGAATTTGTCAACAGCTTGTGTGAAAGGAAAATCGTGAAGAAATTTTTCAAGTGGACGGGATTTGTCGTTGCCGGGCTCACGGGCCTCGCGTTGCTCGGTTTTGCGTACATCTATTTCGCGTCGGAGCGTGAGGTGGGCCGCCAGTACGCGTTGGCTGACAACGCCGCACTGATCATTCCCACGGACGCGATGGAGATCGCCGAAGGCCGGCGCATCGCGCAAGTCGCCGGCTGCATGCATTGTCACGGCGACAATCTCGCCGGAACCGTGGTGGATGACATTCCGCATTTCGTCCGCCTCGTCGCGCCGAATATCAGTACGTTGCTGCCGACCTACACCGACGCGCAACTCGTGACCGTGCTGCGCAAGGGCGTCAAGCCCGACGGCAGGAGCGTGTTGTTCATGCCGTCGGAAATGTTCCGGCATCTGCGGGACGAGGATCTGGCGCGTGTCATCGCCTTCTTGCGCAGCAAGCCCGCCGTGAACGAAGGCGTGACGGAAAAGACGCAGCTGCGGCTGATTGGTCGTCTCATCATTGCCAAGGGCGATTTCAAGCTGGCGGCAAGCTCGATCCCGTCACTGCCCGCAGCCGGGAACTACGACGCGAACGATCCATTGAGTCGCGGCCGCTATGTCACGATGAATTATTGCAGCGAGTGCCATGGGCAGAGCCTGCAGGGTTTTGCGCCGATCAACGCCCCGGCACTCTTGGTTGTGAAGGGATACTCGCTCGAGCAATTCACGCGACTCATGCAGGAAGGCGCCGGCCTCGGTGATCGGCAGTTCAAGCTCATGACCCCAACTGCCAAAGCGCGTTTCACTCAATTGAAGCCGGACGAAATCGCGGCGATGCACACCTACCTGCAATCCCTCTGACAGTCGCTCGTCAGGCCGAGTAGCCTCCGTCAACCGCGATGCTGGCGCCGGTGATGAAGCCTGCGTTCCTGCTCGCGAGGAACGCGACCGTCGCGCCTACTTCTTCGGGCCGACCAAAACGTCCGAGCGCCGTGCCTGCTTTCTGCGCCGTGGCCAGGTTGCCGTCGGCCGGATTCATGTCGGTATCGATGGGGCCCGGCTCGACCACGTTCACGGTGATCCCCCTGGGTCCGAGATCGCGTGCCCAGCCTCGCGTGTACGCAGCGACCGCGGCCTTCGTCGCCGAGTAGTCGGAGATGCCCGGCCAAGGTGACGACGTGGCGCCCATCGAGCCGATCGAGATGATTCGTCCACCTTCGGTCATGATCTTCGCGGCTTCCCGCACAGCGGCATTCACGCCGCCAACGTTGATCGCGAACTGCCGGTCAACATCCGTCGACTTCACCTCGCCGACGGGACCGGTGATGAACACGCCGGCGTTGTTCACGAGGATGTCGAGATGACCGAAGTGCTCGGCCACCTTGCGCACCAGGCTCGTGACTTCATCGGCCTTGGCCTGATCGGCCTGGAAGGCCACGGCACGCACACCTTTTTCCTGGAGCTCGCGCACCAGCAACTTGGCCTTATCGGGGGTGCTGACGTAGCTGATGGCGACGTCCGCGCCGTCATCGGCGAGCGAGCGGGCGATGGCGGCGCCGATGCCGCGTGAGCCGCCGGTGACGAGAGCGACTTTTCCGGTGAGTTTCTTGTTCATGGCTTTCTCCTGATTCGAAGCGTTGGTTTCGTGGGGAGAACGGTAGTTGTTTCCGAGAACATGATAAATAACCCGGCAGTTACAACATTATTCCCAATAGGGAATAATCACCGGCATGGATGCCGCCTCGAATTTCAATCAGATGCTGGCCATGCGGGTGTTCGTGCGGGTCGTCGAGGCCGGCACGTTTACCAACGCCGCGAACTCGCTGCGCATGCCCAAGCCCACGGTCACGAAGCTGATCCAGGGACTCGAGACCCACCTGCGCATCAGGCTGCTGAACCGTACGACGCGGCGCGTGACAGTGACGCCCGATGGCTCCGCGTACTACGAGCGCGTCGTGCGGTTGTTAGGCGATCTCGAAGACATCGAATCGAGCGTCACGCATGCCAAGGAGCGGCCGCGCGGCCGCTTGCGCATCGACGCGGGCGCGGCCGTGTCCAACCTGCTCATCCTGCCGGCGCTGCCTGCGTTCCTGGCGAAGTATCCGGAGATCCACGTGGAATGCGGGGTCAGCGATCGGCCCGCGGATCTCATCGGTGACAACGTGGATTGCGTGATTCGCGCGGGCCCGTTGCTGGAACCGTCGCTGGTCGCGCGTCACATCGGCGACCTGCGCTGGATCACCTGCGCGACGCCGGCCTACTTCGAGAAATACGGCAAGCCCACCCATCCGGCCGACCTGGAATCCGGACACGTGCTCGCCGGCTATTTTTTCCCGCGCAGCGGCCGCATGCGTCCGCTGGTGTTCAGGCGCGACGGCAAGAGCGTCGAGATTTCACCGGGTTCGCGTGTCGCGGTGAATGACAGCAGCGCGTATTTCGCCGCGGTGCGCGCCGGTCTCGGGATCGGGCAATTGCTTTCGTTCATGGCCTCGTGCGGCGATGCCACCGATGAGCTGGTGTCAGTGCTCAAGGATTGGCAGCCTGAAGCGATGCCGGTGCATGTGCTCTATCCGGCGAATCGCCACCTTTCGACGAAGGTACGAGTGTTCGTCGACTGGGCCGCGGAGCTGTTTTCGCAAAGCCCGTGCACGCGCTTGTTAACATCGCCGGCGTGAAAAGGCTTCTGGCATTGGTACTCGCGCTGGGCGCGACACTCACCGCGCATGCGGCGCCACCTCGCCTGGAAAAACAGGGCACGACGCAGCAGCTCGTCGTCGATGGCAAACCGTTCTTGATTCTCGGCGGGGAACTCGGCAACTCGAGCAGCTCGAGCACGGAGTACATGCGCCCGCACTGGCCGCGGTTGAAGGCGATGAATCTCAACACGGTGCTCGCGCCGGTCTACTGGGAGCTGCTCGAACCGGTCGAAGGAAAATTCGACTGGTCGAGCGTCGATGCTCTGCTGCGCGACGCGCGCGCCCAGGATCTCAAGCTGGTAGTGCTGTGGTTCGGCGCGTGGAAGAACAGCATGTCCACCTACGTGCCGTCGTGGATGAAGCGCGACAGTGCGCGATTTCCGCGCGCACAGCTTGCCAACGGCGCGGGTGTCGAGATCCTCTCCGCGTTCTCGACGGAAACGCGCGAAGCCGACGCGCGCGCGTTCGCCGCGTTCATGGAATATCTGAAACGCGCCGACGGCACTCAGAACACGGTGATCATGGTGCAGGTGGAGAACGAGATCGGCATGTTGCCCATCGCGCGCGAACGCGGGGCGGCGGCCGACAAGTTGTTCGCCGCGCAGGTACCCGCCGAGCTCATGCGTGCACTCTCGGCGCGCGGCGAGAAAGTCGAGCCCGAGCTGCGCGAGCGCTGGAAGAAGAATGGGGGCAAGGCATCGGGTACGTGGGCGCAGGTCTTTGGCGACGAGGAGTGGGGCGCAGAAGTTTTCACCGCCTGGCACTACGCGCGATTCACCGATGCGCTCGTCAAAGCCGGCAAGTCGAAATACGACCTGCCCATGTTCGTGAACGCCGCGCTCAATCGCACCGGCCGCAAGCCGGGGGAGTATCCGAGCGGCGGGCCGCTGCCCCATCTGCTCGATGTGTGGAAGGCCGGTGCGCCCAGCCTCGATTTCCTGGCGCCCGACATCTACTTCCCCAACTTTGCGCAGCTTGCCGCGCGCTTCAACCGCGCCGACAACATGCTGTTCATCCCGGAAGCCAACAACGCGACGAATACCCAGGGGCCCGCGAATGCGTTCTTCGCGTTCGGCGAGATCGATACGCTCGGCTTCTCGCCGTTCTCGATCGAGTCACTCGGTGACGCGCCGAATTCCATGTCGCGCGCGTACGAGGTGTTGGAGCAGCTCTCGCCGCTGATCCTCGAGAACCGCGGGCGCGGGCGGATGGGGGGCTTTCGCGCAACAATCCAGGAAGATGGAACTGTGATTGATTCTCCTGTGAAAAAGACACTGGGCGGCATTGAGTTCACGGTGACGTTCATCGATCCGTGGACGCCGCGTGACAAACAAATCATCGGCGATCACGGCGGGCTCGTGATCCACGTCGGTGGCGAGGATTTCTGGTTTGCTGGCCAAGGCATCACGGTTACGTTCAAAGGCGCGGATTC
>DASTTJ010000207.1:0-5352 GCA_035760205.1 Steroidobacteraceae bacterium
GAAGGGCACACCGAAGGCCGCGGCGCGATCTTCCGCGGTGTCCGCATACGGCACGATGATCAGCATCGCGATATATATGAGCAGCGTGACGCCGGTGAATAACGTGAGGACGACAGTGCCGATGCGCACCCAGGTCACATCGAGACCCATGTACGCGGCGATACCGTTGCAGACGCCTCCCCACATGGCGCCCTCGCGGATCTTGAAGAGGCGCTTGCGAGGCTCGGTACCTGAAAGCGCGGGCTCCGCGCTCGTGGAGCCGCCTTCGGACGAGGCGTTCGCCGCCTTTTCGTCGGCCGATTCCACCGGGCCCATCTCGGCGATGATGCGTTCCACTTCGGTGGTGCTCACGACGGATTTGTGCGGACCTAACATCCCGCGGCACTTTTCGCCGATGGCCTGCTCGAGGTCGCCTAGGACTTCGCCGCGATCCGGGCTGTCCTTGAGGCGCGTTTCGGCGCGATCCAGGTAGGAGCGCAGCAGGTTGAAGCCCGGCTCCTCGAGTTGATAGGAGTTGCCGTTGAGGCTGATCGTTACCACTTTTTGCATGGCTTAGTTCCCAAATTCAGCGAGAGTGCGGTTCAAGTCTTTCCAGTAATCGTTGAGCGTCGAGAGTTGCGTGCGGCCTTTCTGCGTGAGCTTGTAGTACTTGCGCGGCGGTCCGGCTTCGGACTCCTGCCACTCGTAGTCCACGAGCTCCTCGCGACGCAGCTTGCTCAGCAGCGGATAAAGCGTTCCTTCCTGGGTAGCGAACTCCGTGGGCCCCAGCAGCTTGAGCATGTCGGCGACATAGACCTTGTCGCCGGCCACGATCTTGAGGATCACGAATTCGAGCAGGCCCTTCCGGATCGGCGCGAGTTTTTCAGAGATGTTCATGGGTTCAGACAGCTACCTTGTGGCGGCAAGGTACTAGAGTCACCGCTGGTCTGTCAACAACCGATTCGGTGCCGTACAATCCGCGCCCTCGATGGGGTAGGGCGGAGCAGCCCGCGAGTGACCCGAGTGAAGTTGAAGGCCCCGATGGGGCTTTTTTTTTTTTGGACCGGCGCAACCTTTGCCTTGATCAAAGGAAGGGGTGCGTTGGGTGTTTCGGGGGCCTTTGGGGCCCTTTTTTGTTGGAGGGGCGAGTGGATACGGCACTGCATGACCGTCTCATCGCCCTGATTGAGCCGGTTCTGAAAGAAATCGGATACGAACTCGTCGAAGTGGAGTTCGTGCCCGGGCCTGGTGGTGGAACGCTGCGCATCTATATCGACCATCCAGAAGGGATCGATGTCGACGATTGCGGGGACGCGAGCCACGCCGTGTCGGATTTGCTCGATGCCAACGATCCGTTTCCCGGTGGGTATTCGCTCGAGGTTTCGTCGCCGGGACTGGACCGCGTGTTGCGCACTCCAGAGCACTTTGCGCAGTTCGTGGACCACCGCGTGAAGGTGGAACTGAAGGTGGCGCGCGACGGGCGCAAGCGATACACGGGCATGCTGCGCGGTACGGACGGCGAGAGCATCGAGTTGGAAGTGGACAATTTCTCCGTGAGCATCAAGCTCGCGGAGGTAGCTAGGGCGCGACTCGCGCCGTTGTAGTCAGGAACAAGATCATGAACAAAGAGATTTTGCTGGTAGTCGACGCGGTATCCAACGAGAAGAGCGTCGACAAGGAAATCATCTTCGACGCGCTCGAGGCGGCGCTGGCTTCGGCCACGCGCAAGAAGCACGGCGAAGAATGGGACGTGCGCGTCTCCATCAACCGCAAGACTGGCGACTACGACACGTTCCGCCGCTGGAAGGTTTTCGCCGACGATTCCCGGGAGATGGAAGTGCCGCAACGCGAGCTGCGCCTCGAAGATGCGCTCGACGTCAACAAGGAAGCCGAAGTCGGTGGTTTCGTCGAAGAGCCCATGGAATCGGTGGCTTTCGGACGCATCGCCGCGCAGCAGGCCAAGCAGGTCATCGTGCAGAAGGTGCGCGAAGCCGAGCGTTCACAAGTGGTCGATGCGTACAAGGATCGCGTGGGCACGCTGGTGTCGGGCGTGGTCAAACGCGTGGATCGCAACGGCATCTACGTCGACCTCGGCGGTAACGCCGAAGGTTTCGTGCCGCGCACCGACATGATTCCGCGCGAGATCGTCAAGAGCCAGGATCGCATCAAGGCGTTCCTCAAAGAGGTCCGCTCCGAGCCGCGCGGCCCGCAGCTCTTCCTCACGCGCACCGCGCGTGAATTCCTCGTCGAGCTGTTCAAGCTCGAAGTGCCGGAAGTCGGCCAGGGGCTCATCCAGATCCTCGGCGCTGCCCGCGACCCGGGCGTGCGCGCCAAGATCGCCGTGAAGAGCCTCGAGCCGCGCGTCGATCCGGTGGGCGCCTGCGTCGGCATGCGCGGTTCACGCGTGCAGGCGGTGTCCAACGAGATCGCGGGCGAGCGCGTCGACATCATTCCGCACGACGACAACGCGGCCCAGTTCGTCATCAACTCCATGTCCCCAGCCGAAGTGCTGTCGATCGTGGTGGACGAAGACGCGCACAGCATGGATATCGCGGTCGCCGAAGACAAACTCTCCCAGGCCATCGGCCGCGGTGGCCAGAACATTCGCCTGGCGAGCCAGCTCACGGGCTGGGATCTCAACGTCATGACCGAGTCGGACGCCGAGGCCAAGAGCGAAACCGAATCCAAGACGCTGGTCGAGAACTTCAAGAAATCGCTGGATGTCGACGAAGACGTGGCCACGATCCTGGTGCAGGAAGGTTTCTCCACCGTCGAAGAAGTGGCTTATCTGCCGCAGTCGGAGCTCGCCGCCATCGAGGAATTCGACGACGAGATGGTCAAGGAGCTGCGCAACCGCGCACGCGATGTGCTGCTCACGCAGGCCATCGCCAGCGAGGAAACGCTCGAGTCCGGCATGCCGGCCGACGACCTGTTGCTGCTCGAGGGCATGAAGCCCGATCTTGCGCTCGCACTGGCGCGTCGGGGCGTCCGTACCCGTGAAGATCTCGCCGACCAGGCGGTCGACGACTTGTTAGACATCGAAGGGCTGACGTCCGAAGAAGCCGGCAAGCTCATCATGAAGGCTCGCGAGATCTGGTTCGAAGCCGGTCGCGCCTAAGGAAAATCTATGTCTGATGTCACCGTTGCGCAATTTGCCGAGGTCCTGAAAGTACCGGTGGACCGGCTGCTCGTGCAGCTCGAGTCCGCGGGAATCCAGGTCGAAGGGCCCCAGGCGCTCATCAGCGACGAAGCCAAGCTCGAGCTGCTCACGCATCTGCGCCGGGCACACGGCGCCGCCGAACCGAGCAAGACCGCCGGTGCGGCCGCACCCCGCAAGATCACGCTGGCGCGCAAGTCGCAAAGCGAGCTCAAGCAGGCGAGCACGCAGGGTCGCGCGCGCACCGTGAACGTCGAAGTGCGCCACAAGAAAACCTACATCAAGCGCGACGTTCTCGAAGAACAGAACAAGCAGACGCAGGGTGCAGCCGACGAGAAGCGCAAGGAGCAGGAAGCGCAGGAACAGGCTGAACGCGATCGGCTGGAAGCGGCGCGCAAGGAAAGCGAGCGCATCGAGGCGGAAAACCGCCGGCGCATCGAAGACGAAGCCACCAAGAAAAAGCAGGCGGAAGAAGCCCGGCGCGCTGCGGATGAGGCGCGTGCCAAACAGGAAACCGAAGCCCAGCGCCGTGCCGCTGCGGAAGTCGCGACCACGCCCGCCGCGCGGCCGGAACGTCACAAGCCTGAGAAGGCGCCGGTGGCTGCCGCCGATCCTGCCAAGGACACGCGCTACGGACGCCAGGAGCTGCATGTTGCCGGCGGAGTGAGTGGCCGCAACAAGAAAAAGAAGCGCGTGAAGGAACGCACCGGTACCGGCGGCGTAGGCATGGAATCGCGCCACGCATTCGAGATGCCCACCGCGCCCATCAAGCGCGAAGTCACCATCGGCGAGACGATCACGCCGCAGGAAATCGCGCAGAAGATGGCGGTCAAGGCCACCGAAGTCATCAAGACCATGCTGAACATGGGCGTGATGGCCACCATCAATCAGCCTATCGATCGCGATACCGCGACGCTGGTGGTCGAGGAGATGGGCCACATCGCCAAGGTTCTGAAGGGCGATCAGGTCGAAGAGGATCTGCAGGGCGAAGAAGCTCCGGAAACCGAAACACCGCGTCCCCCGGTGGTCACCGTCATGGGCCACGTCGATCACGGCAAGACTTCGCTGCTCGATTACATCCGCACCACCAAAGTGGCGGCGGGTGAAGCAGGCGGCATCACGCAGCACATCGGCGCGTACCACGTGGAAACGCCGAAGGGCATGGTCACGTTTCTCGACACGCCCGGTCACGCCGCGTTTACCGCCATGCGCGCCCGCGGCGCCAAGGCCACCGACGTCGTCGTTCTCGTGGTGGCGGCCGATGACGGCGTCATGCCGCAGACCATCGAAGCCATCCAGCACGCGAAGGCGGCCGGTGTTCCTATCGTTGTAGCCGTGAACAAGATCGACAAGCCGGACGCCGAGCCCGATCGCGTACGTACGGAGCTTTCCAAACACGAAGTCATCGCCGAAGAATGGGGCGGCACCAACATGTTCGTGCAGGTGTCGGCAAAAACCGGCCAGGGCGTCGATGCTTTGCTGGACGCCATCCTGCTCCAGGCCGAAGTGCTCGAGCTGACGGCGGCGGCGGATGGCCTTGCCACCGGCATCGTCATCGAATCCTCGGTGGAAAAAGGCCGCGGCGCGGTGGCAACCGTGCTGGTGAAGCGCGGCACCCTGAAGCTCGGCGACCCCATCATTGCCGGCAACGAGTTTGGCCGCGTGCGTGCCATGTTCGATGAAAACGGCAAGTCGGTAGATAGCGCGGCTCCGTCCATCCCGGTTCAGGTGCTGGGTCTTCAGGGCTCACCCAACGCGGGCGACGAATTTCTCGCGGTGGAAAACGAACGCAAGGCGCGCGAAGTGGCGCTGTATCGCCAGGGCAAGTTCCGCGACGTGAAACTCGCCAAGCAGGCCTCGAAGATGGGCGACGTGTTCGCGCAGATGGAAGAGCAGAAGCTCGGAATCATCCCGATTCTGCTCAAAACCGACGTGCAGGGCAGCGCCGAAGCCTTGCGCGACGCGCTGAACAAGCTCGCCACACCCGAAGTACAGGTGAAGATCATCGCCAGCGGCGTCGGCGGAATCACCATCTCCGACGTGCAACTCGCCGCGGCATCGAAGGCGCGAATCGTCGGGTTCAACGTCCGGGCCGATGCGGCCGCACGTGATGCGATGAAAGACAATGAAGTCGAAGTTCAGTACTTCAGCATCATTTACGAAGCCATCGACTACGTGAAGCAATTGCTCTCTGGCCTTCTGGCGCCGGAGATCAA
>DASTTJ010000208.1:0-8482 GCA_035760205.1 Steroidobacteraceae bacterium
TCCCGCGAGCAACGGCAGCAACGAACTGCCCGCCGCATCGATCTCGCCGAGCGCGTTTGCGAACCCGAAGCCATGCACGAGGCCAAAACCAAAGGCCAGCGGCAGTCGCAACCGTGACAAGCGGGGAATGAGGTTCACCGCGCCGGCTACCGCGATCGACGCGGCGATGGCGATTTCGATCGGCTGAACAGGAAGCTGCACGGTGCCGGTGACCGCGAGTGCGAGCGTGATCGAATGCGCGATCGTGAAAGCGGTGACGATGGTCACTATCTCGCCCGCCACCTGCGCAAGCCCAGTGGCCCCCTGCCATTTTCCATCCACGGGTCGCATCACCGCTGGCAGCAGCAGCAACAGCACGAAGGCGATGTGGTCATAACCTATGAGCACGTGCCACACACCTTCACCGATGAAGCGCGCGAAGCTGCGCCACGCGGATGCCTGCACAGGCTCACTCCACTGCGGGTCGGTGGCGGCAATTACACCGGTGATTTGCTCCTCACCGCGCACCGCACTCAACAACACCCGTTGCGAAGCGTCGCCGCTCATGAAGAGCGAGCCACGCACAACTAACCACCCGCGTTGCGGGCAGTCGGCTTCCATCGCCACTGAAAGGAAATTCTCCTCGGCCCGGCTGGCCAGCGCGAAGTCCTTGACGGCAAGCGCGCAGGGTGCACTGCCACGTTGCACGGTGAGTTGCGCAAGCACGGCTGTGCCGAGCGCAGGCTTCGCGTTCTGCACTTCCTGCCAGGTGACGTTGCCGTCGTAGTCGGCATCGACGAATACTGTCCAGACTATGGCGTGCAGCGACAGATCCCAGCGAACCGCCACTGGCCCATCGCCCTGCGGAAGGTTGAGGATCATGTAGCTCGTGCTCGCCGCATGCGCGAACGCCGGCAGCGGCGAGCAGAACATCGCAACCAGGCATAGAAGAAACGCGGGTAACAGTCGTTTCACCGGCTCACTCTAACTGCGCAGACTCGCACCGAGAATGCCCTCGGTGACGGAATCGCGATAACCGGTTTCTCGCAGCCACTGCCGCAACGCTGCCAGCGTCGCGGCGTCCCTCGCCGCGCGCGCCGCCCTCGCCAGCACGCGAACATCCGCCAGCTCCTTTTGAGCTTCGAAATTCCGGCGCGCGTCCGCCAGCGCGCGTGCGGGATCAGCATTGATCAGTGCGAGCATCGCGGCTTCTCGATAGTGGAGCGCATCGCCCCGTGCCGTCTCGAGTGCCAGCCAGGAGCGGGCGCGCCCCGCAAGCTCGGTGCGGCGCGGACCCTCTGCCAAAGCGGCGCTGCGTACCAGCAACGCGAGGCTGGGTTTGTCGATGACGAGCAGCTTGCGCGCCTCGTCCGGTTGTCCGTGGGAGGCCAGCGCGTCCGCGAGAGCGGCGCGTATCGAATCGTCGTCCGGCGCCAGTCTCAACGCTTCGCGGTAATCGACGATGGAGCCTGCGAGATCATCGCCGCGCTCACGCAGTTCGGCGCGGGTCGCCAGCAGATAGGCGCGTGCGGAAGTCTCGTTGCTTCCGCGGTCTCCGGACACCGTGTCGAGCAATGCCAGGGCGCGATCGAGGTGGCCGCCACCGGCCAGTGCCTCGGCATAACAGGCGAACCCCGGCATCGCGCCATCGCCCCCTGCGGCCACGAGTTGTGCGCAATCAGCGCGCGCGCCGGAAAAATCCCCGCGTACGAGGCGGACCGACGCGCGCAACAGGCGCGCATCCTCGTCATGAGGCGCCTCGCGAAGCACAGCATCGAGCAGCGATTCGGCGACGGCGAATTCGTGACGATATTGAAGGACCTGCGCGTACAGCCGGCGCAGCGTTGCGCTGGCGCCAGGCTTCGATGCGAGCGGCGCAAGCACCGCCTCGGCACGCCCGAAATACATCGGCTCCCGCAAAGTTTGCGCGCGTTCAATGAAGGCGACAGCCAGCTCAACGGTAGTGGGGGCCGCAGCGCGGTCCGCGCGCCACGCCGCCAGCAGCGGGAGCAACTTCTCGTCGGGCTGCGCCGTGCGAACCGTGGCCACCACGAAATCCGGATCCGACGGCACGAACCTGTCGGCAGCCGCCGCGACCTGCGTCGCGGCGGCAACCGCCAGCAGCGCCATCAGACGTGCTGGACCCCTCATCATTCTTCGCCCGTGCCGATCAGTGGTTCGAAGATCGCCGGATCATCGGCATCCTGAGTAAAGGTGAACCCATTCACTACGGTCACTTCGTCTGACTCCGCCTTGGCGAAAGTAGATAGCGCCGCGTCTCGCAGCGACGCGCTGCGGGCATTCACCGTTACCCGAAACGTGCGCGTGCCGGCCGCACCCTGCGGATCGGTCACTCTCAGAGTGACATCCACGGTACCGGTGGCGGCTTCGAGCGGTGTCAAGGTGATGCTCCGCACCGCGCCCGTGCCTTCCAGCGTGATCCCATCGGCCACCACCACGCCGGCGCCATCGGCCGCGGCGGCCACCGTCAACAGCGACGCATCCGATTCGCGATCGGCGATGCCGAACTCGATCGGTCCGATCGCCGTGTCCTGGTCGACGCTGCGGTCGGAAATTCCGGAGATGGCCGGCTGGCTGTTGGCGGCCGGCGGCGGTGGGTCCCTGTAGTCGTTGTCGCTGCTGCTGCAGGCGGCGACCACCAGTGTGGTCGCCGCGAGCAGCACAAGACCGCGGTAGTTCGTCTTGTGCGAAATCATTTCAGTTACCTCCCGAGCCGGACAGCGGAGTCGTCAGGTACGGGAACGCCGTATCGAAGTCCGCCGCCGATACTGGAGCACCGTCGGTAAAGGGCACATTGCCTACGGGCGCGTTCGCCGCCGTGCACAGTCCCAAGTCGACGCTGCTTCCACCGATCGTCAGCGGATAACACAGCCGGCCCATGACCACGCGCAGCGCGATGTCCACCGTGTCGTCGCCGGGTCGCCGGCCATTCGGGAACCCCGCCAGATCGCCACCGGCCACGCCGAAGTTGCTTTGGCTGGCGGCCGGAGCGGCGGCAATGGCGGTGTTGAGGCGCGTCATCTCCGACGCCGTCACGGTCGACATCTGATTGACGCCCGGGAATCCGGTGAGGAATGCGGTGACGAGATCGTTGCGCGGCAGGTTGTCAGGCGCGAGATTCGCGATGTTGACGCCCAAGGTCTGATTGACCGCGCCGCGGAACAGGACGTCGAGCAGCGCCGGCAGCGTCGGGTTCGTCACATACGTACCGAACTGGCCGTCGAAGCGCGGCTCGCTGGCGCTGAAGCGGTCCTTGTCTGGCAGGCCGATGACCAACTCGTTGACCAGCGGCATTCCGAGACGCGACACCTGAACCCACGGCCCCCCATCCACTTCGGGTCGTGAGAACGTCGGCACGGGATTCAGTAGCCTGGCCTGGCGCAAACTTGCGCTGGTCCATCCGCCAATCACGCCATTGCCGCCGCCGGTGAGACAGCTCTTGTGCAGCTCAAGCGCGATCGTGGTGACGTTGGCGTCATCGACAGTGTTGTTGGCGCGGGACTGCGTGA
Source organism: Steroidobacteraceae bacterium (assembly GCA_035760205.1). Taxonomy (GTDB): domain Bacteria; phylum Pseudomonadota; class Gammaproteobacteria; order Steroidobacterales; family Steroidobacteraceae; genus CADEED01. Next base: position 3,510 of record DASTTJ010000208.1, read on the forward strand.
TGCCGCCCGGAAACCCGCCGCCATCACCGGCGCCGGGAGCGCTGTCACCTTCGACGGGCACGAGGTTCACGAGGTCGAACACGCGGCCAAGATTGACCGCGAAGCCTTCCTTGCGCTGCCCGACGAACACACGGCCCGGCATGTTGCAGCCAGGAACGTTTATCGTGTGGATGAACGAGTCCGCATAGGCCTTGTAGCCCGCGATGCTCCCGAAAGTCTTGGTGCCGACGAAGTCGTAAGGTTTACCGAACACCGTGCCGCCGTTTGCTCCTGAAACCTGCGAGACATTGCCGCGACGCCGATCGCCGCGTACCAGCGTGAGCTGGTAACTCTCGCGGAAGTTCAGTGCCGAGTTGTCAGCCGCGCTGACGCCGCCGACGTTCTTGAGCGGCACCGCCACCTGCGGACCTCCGATGTTCAATTTGATGCCACGGTTGTCGTTGGCGAGACGGTTGGTGAAGCGGAACTGAAAGGTGAAGTTTTCGCGCGCGTCCCCATCGTTGTCGACGTGGATTTCGTACAGGCCCGCCGGGTCCATGGCGAAATAGTTAGGACCTCCATAAGGGTTCTGCAGCGGGATGTAGTTGGCGAGCAGCGTTACGTACCCGTCCCGGCCGGGCTCGTAGCTGTTGAAGAGATAGAAGTCGGTCGAGTCCAGTGTCGGCATGCGCGTGATGTTTGGCGCTTCACGATGGCTGGAGGCCCAGACCTCGATTGGCAAGACTGCAAATGGCAGCAGCCCCGCGGCCGCAGCCGCCATCAGCCCGTGTTTCCCGATTTTCATGTGTGTCCCCAGTGTTGAAAAAAAGATAAAGACGTGGGGAATACGTCGCATGGGCGCGCTGGATGCGCGCGTCATGCATCGGGGAACCATATTTTTCATGTCTGCATCCAGTGGACCCGTGGATGCGTAAGGTAAGATCCGGTTGCATGCTCGCGCCGCCTCCCACGCCAAAGCTGATTGCCCTCGCGCGACTCATCGGCGGCACGCCATTGCTCGAAATCCACTGTCGTTACCGCGGGCACGAACATCGCATCTACGCCAAGCACGAGGCCTACAACTTCACCGGCAGCATCAAGGACCGCATGGCGCTGTACATCCTGCAGCGCGCGTATGCGAGCGGGGAGATCGAGCCCGGCGACGTGATCGCCGAGGCCACCAGCGGCAACACTGGCATTTCATTCGCTGCCATCGGCCGGGCGCTCGGTCATCCGGTGCGCATCTACATGCCCGACTGGATGTCGCGAGAGCGTGTCCTGGTCATCCAGAGTCTTGGCGCCGCGGTGATCCCCGTGTCCGCGGAGCTCGGCGGGTTTCTGGGCTCCATCCGCATGGCCGACGAATTCGCGCGCGATGCGGGGCACGTGTTTCGTCCACAGCAGTTCGACAACACGGCGAATGTGCAGGCGCACTACGAAACCACCGGTCCCGAGATCACCGCGCAGCTCATGTCGATCGGCAAGTTGCCGACGGCGTTCGTGGCCGGCGTGGGAACGGGCGGCACCGTCATGGGCGTGGCGCAGCACCTGCGCGAGCGTTTCGGCAAAGGCATCGCCGCGTATCCGCTCGAGCCCGCCAATTCGCCCACGCTGCGCACTGGCCACAAGGTGGGCCGGCATCGCATCCAGGGCATCAGCGACGAATTCGTGCCGTCCATCATGAAGTTAGGCGAGCTTGGCCGCATCCTCGACATCTGGGACGGCGACGCCATCGTGATGTCGCAGCGAATCGCCAACGAACTGGGGATTGCCGTCGGCATCAGTTCCGGTGCCAACCTGCTCGGCGCTCTCGAAGTTGCTCACGAACAAGGCGCCGGTGCCTGCGTCGCCACGGTGTTCTGCGATGACAACAAGAAGTATCTGTCCACGGATCTGTGCAGCGACGAAGAGTGCAAGGCGCACTACCGCTGCAACGAAGTCGAACTCCTCGACTTCCGCGTCATTCCCCCCTGTGCATCCGAGGCTGTTTCACCTCCGTAGGCCTTTCGGGCAATGAAAGTGAAACACATGCCGCGTTAGGCTATGGATCGCCTTGGGGTAATAAAATGAATCTGACGAAACAGCTGGGCGCCATCGCGCTCGGCCTCTGCGGCTCTTCTGCTTTCGCAGCCGGCGTTCCCACCGATGAGCTTTCCGAGGTCGTGGTCACGGCGCACCGGCACAAACTCATCGGCAAGGCCAAGTCTTCGAGCCAGGGCACCGTGACTCGCGCCCAGCTCGAGACGCGTCCAGTGCTGCGCACCGGTGAGCTGCTGGAAACCGTCCCGGGACTCGTGGTCACGCAACACAGCGGCGACGGCAAGGCGAACCAGTATTTTCTGCGCGGATTCAACCTCGATCACGGCACCGATCTCGCCACCAGCGTCGATGGCATTCCGGTCAACATGCACACGCATGGCCATGGGCAGGGCTACACCGACATCAATTTCGTGATTCCCGAGCTGCTGGATCGCATCGAGTACAAGAAAGGCACCTACTACGCCGACGAAGGCAATTTCTCCGCGGCGGGCGCCGTCGACCTCAAATATCGCATCAGCCTCGACGACACCTTGCTGTCGCTTACGGTTGGCGAAGACTCTTTTGCGCGCGGGCTGCTCGCCGGCTCCGCCGGGTTGGCTGGTGGCGATCTGCTTTTCGGCCTCGATTGCGGCGTCACCGACGGCCCCTGGGAGCTTCCGGAAAACCTGAGCCGCGTGAATGCGCTGGTCAAATATTCGCGCGGCGACCGTGGTGATGGCTATTCGCTGACTGCGTCGGCCTACGACGGCAGCTGGGATTCCACCGACCAGATTCCCGAACGCGCCGTCGATTCGGGATTGTTGGACCGCTTCGGTTTCGTGGATCCCACCAACGGTGGTGAATCGAGCCGTTACTCATTGAATTTCGAGATCGCCAAGCCACTGGGAGTCTGGAACTTCGAGGCCAACGCGTATGCGCTCGATTACCACCTCGACTTGTTCTCCAACTTCACCTACGGCATCGATACCGGGAATGGTGACCAGTTCGAGCAGTTCGATGACCGCCAGGCCTATGGCCTGCACGCCGAAGTGCGCCGCGAGAACCGCATCGGCAACCTGTCAGGCCAGCTGCGCTTCGGCGTGGAGTCCCGCTTCGACGACATCGGAAAGGTCGGCCTGTACCTCACCGACGATCGCGCGCGACTCGCGACCATTCGCGAAGACGCCGTGACTCGCCTGGGAATCGGCGTCTTTGCCGAACAGCAGATCCAGGCCACCGATTGGCTGCGCGTGATTGCCGGCTTGCGCCACGACCGCGCCGACTTCGACGTCGACAGCGACCTCACCGCGAACAGCGGTTCTGCCAGCGACGACATCACCAGCCCCAAACTTTCTTTCGTATTCGGGCCGTGGGCAGACACTGAGTTCTTCATCAATGCCGGCCGCGGCTTCCATGAGAACGACGCGCGTGGCACCACGATTACCGTCGATCCGACGGACGGCGTCACCAGGGCCGATCGCGTGAATCCGATGGTGCGTGCCAGCGGCGCGGAAATCGGTATGCGCACCGCCATCCTGCCGTACACACAGCTCGCACTCACCGCGTGGACGCTGGATCTCGACTCCGAACTACTCTACGTGGGCGATGCCGGCGCCACTGAGGCGAACCGCGCCAGCGAACGTCATGGTGTAGAGGTCGGTGTGTACGTGACGCCGCGCGCGTGGCTCACACTCGATGCCGACCTTGCCTGGTCACACGCGCGCTTCAGCGAATTCGATCTCGCGGGGGACTACATTCCCGGCGCCGTGGAAAGCGTGGCCTCGATCGGCGTCGCCCTGCAACACCCCAGCGGCTGGTTTGGCGGCGCGCGTTTCCGGCACTTCGGCGAGGCGCCGCTCATCGAGGACGACAGCGCGCGTTCCGACCCGACCACCGTGGTCAATCTCGAGCTGGGTTATCGGCTGAGCAAACGCTTCGCGGTTTCGCTGGCGGCTTACAACCTCTTCGATTCGACCGACAACGACATCACATATTTCTACGAGAGCCAGTTGCCCGGAGAAGGTGCACCGGTCGAAGACCGCCATTTCCACCCCGTGGAGCCGCGCACGCTGCGTTTGACGCTGGAATCGAAGTTCTAAGGTTGTGAACGCGGAGCGCTCTCACCGCGGGTAGAATCCGCGGCCATGCTTGCTCTGTCTGCGCGCGTCTCGAACCTTGCCGCCGCCCTGGTCGCGGCGTGCCTGCTCGTGCCGGTTTCGTCCGCGCAGACTACCGCGCCCGCCAAACCTGCGGCCACCGCCAAAAAGCCCTCAGCCACCAGTTCGAAACCAAAACCGAAACCCGCAGCCGCTGCCACGAGGAAGCCGGCAAAACCGGTTCCGCCACCACCTCCTCCGCCACCGCCGCCCGTCGAACTCATTGGACTCATCGTGATGCCGCCGGATGCCCTGCGCGCAGGCCCGCCCGCTGGTCAATTCGACGGCGAGGGCCGCCGTGCCGCCGCGCCGCGCTTCGACTCGCAGCCCGTGCAGGGCGTGAGCTCGATCAAGCCCGGTACCACCGCCGGCGCCTGGTGGGCGCTCTCCGACAACGGCTTTGGCGGCAAGTGGAACAGCTCCGACTACCGGCTCTGCATCTATCTATTCGACGTGCGGCCGCGCACCGAAGCCGGCGGGGACTCCCGCAATGCGCTGCAGGCCATCATCGAACTTTCCGATCCGGCGAAATTCTTTCCGTGGCGCCTGGCCGATGAAAACTCCCCCGAGCGGCTGCTCACGGGTTTTGACGCCGACCCGGAATCGCTGGTGGCCATGCCCGACGAGACGTTCTGGATCGGCGAGGAGTTCGGGCCGTGGCTGCTGCACTTCTCGGCGGACGGCGAGTTGTTAGCCCCACCGGTCGAACTGCCGGACAACGTGCGTTCGGTCAACCATCCGCTGGTGCTGGCGCACGCCGACATGCCCGCCCTGGCAAATTCGCGTGGCATCGAAGCCATGGACCTGGCCGGCGACAAC
>DASTTJ010000209.1:0-6262 GCA_035760205.1 Steroidobacteraceae bacterium
CAACGCATCGTCTCCCGCTTCATCAAGGGACACGGTGTCAGTGCGCGTGCGCCGTTGCATCATCAGCGCTTCGTTGAACGCCACGCGGGTAATCCACGCGCCGAATTTTCCACTGGGTTGATAGGCGTCGAGCTTCATGAACACGCGCAGATAGGTTTCCTGCACCGCGTCCTGCGCCGCATCGCCGTCGCGCAGAACGCTGCGCGTGACGCGGAACAGCCGCCGGTTGTGCCGTCGCATCAGCGCCTCGAACGCCAGCAGATTGTGATCACGCGCGAGTGCGACCAAACGGTCATCCGGCAGGTCGCTCAAGGACCGCCAGCCACTGGTTTGGCGGACCGGAATGGATTCCACAGCAGTGCTCATGGCGTGACAATGCTCCGCGTTCCGGTAATGTTCCCATCCAAATCAGCTCCGGGATATACGGGAAGATCATGAAACGTCGTTACAAGTTTCTGTTGTGGACCGCAGGCACGCTCGCCGTGGGTGTGTTCGCGTTGCGGCTGGTGCTGAGTCACGACACGCCCTGCGGCACCGCGCCATTGGTCGCCGCGGGTGAAACGACGATGAAGGCCTGGGTGCGCCGCTGCTACGGCGGCCCGGAGATCGTGCAGTACGAAGACGTTGCCAAACCGGTGGCCGCAGATGACGAAGTCATCGTCAAGGTGGTTGCCGCTTCGGTGAACCCGCTCGACTGGCACGTCTTGCGCGGCAAACCCTACATCATGCGGATGGGTTCAGGGCTCGGCACGCCAACCGATCCGCAGTTAGGCGTCGACTATGCCGGCATCGTGGAGTCCGTCGGCAAGAGCGTCACGAGTTTCAAGCCGGGTGATGAAGTGTTCGGCGGCCGTGACGGCGCGTTCGCCGAGTACGTGCGCGTGCGCGAGAGCCGCAACGTCGTTCTGAAGCCCGCCAACATCTCATTCGAGCAGGCGGCCGCCATTCCCATCGCTGCGATCACGGCGCTGCAGGCCCTGCGCGACACCGGGAAACTCAAGGCCGGGGAGAAGGTGCTCATCAACGGAGCTTCCGGGGGCGTCGGCACCTTCGCCGTGCAGATCGCGAAATCGATGGGTGCCGAAGTCACTGGTGTATGCAGCGGGCGCAACGTCGAGCTGGTGCGTTCCCTGGGTGCCGATCACGTGATCGACTACACCCAGGAGAACCTCACCGACGGCGCGACGAAGTACGACCTCATCATCGACAATGTCGTCACGCATCGGCTGTCTGACTACCGTCGCGTGCTCACCGAGCAAGGTCGATTCGTCATCGTCGGCTCCAACAACGACGGTGACTACTTAGGGCCGGCCGCCGATGTCATCAACGCGAACATTTACGACCCGTTCGTGAGCCAGGAGTTCGGATTCATGATGTCGGCGCTGAAGCCCGAGGATCTGGCCACGCTTGCGCAGATGATCGCCGAGGGGACGATCCGCCCGGTAATCGATCGCACCTACAAGATGAGCGAGGTGCCGGAAGCGATCCGGTATGTGGAGACGGGGCGCGCGCGGGGGAAGGTGGTGGTCAAAGTCGATTGAATGGTGGCGCGCCCGGACGGATTCGAACCGCCGACCACCTGGTTCGAAGCCAGGTGCTCTATCCAGCTGAGCTACGGGCGCGTCGCGGGCATTCTAGCCGCGAGCGCCCGCGCCGGTTCAAAACTTTGCCCAGACCATCAGCCGAAGGTCGCGTCCCGGCATCACCACTTCATCCTTGTTGAGTGAAATCGCATTACGTTGCGTCCGGTCGGTCAAATTCCGGCCCACCAGCGAGAACGCCACGTCGGGGCTCTCCTCGAATGGCCGCCACGTGGCCTGCGCGTCGAGCGAGACGAAGCCCGCCGTGGGCGTCTCGGCGGTGGCCAGGTTGTCCTCTCGCGGGCCGGTGTACTTGAGCAGAAACCCGCCGCCGAGTGATGGGCTATCCCAGTCGAGCCCGACGCCAACGTGGTACGGAGATATGCGCGGCACTTCTCCACCGCCATCCAGGGTTGCGCGAACGTAGTCCGCCAGCACGATGGCACGCAACGGCCCATTTTCGCCGTCATACAGCGTGACCGTCGCTTTGCCCTCTGCCCCCCGGAACATGGCGTCGCGCTGCTCATAAAAGAGTTCGCGCAATTCGCCATCGTCTCCCTCCGCACAGTTGCCCTCATCGTCACAGCTGCGGCCGGTCAGGTTGCCGTAGATGTAATCGCTGAACTTCGCCCCCCAAACGGCCCCCTCGATTCGCACCCGGCCGGTGTCGAAGCGCAATGTGGCCTCGAGCGAATGGGCGCGCTCCTCGTCGAGCGTGGGATCACCGGTTTCAAACGTCGCCGTGCCTTCATGGGGTCCGCGCGCCAGGAGTTCGGTCTGTCCCGGCGCACGCGCCGCGCTCGCGAAGGTCAGACCCAATCGAAGCGAGTCGGAGAAATCGAAAAGCAGGCCGGCAGACGCGCTCACGGGCGTGAAGCTGCGCGAGATGGGCACGTCGTTCGCCGGCGTGCCGTCGAGTTCGACCGACTCGACGCGAGCGCCGGCATGCAAATGCAGGCGTGGCGAGAGTTGCATGTCTGCGAATGCAAACGCCGCTGCCGTGCTTGTCTCCGTGGGCAGTAGATAGTCCGCGCCTTCACCGAGCGCCGAGAACTCCCGGTTCTGCATCTGGATCCCGAGCGCGGAAGCGGAAAACGGACCCACTTTGTCGAACAAGGCTTCGGCGCGCGCATCCCATTCGTTGTCCTTGAACGTGGCCTGCGCGACACCCGCCGAGTCACGCTCGCTGTGTTCGTAATCCGCATGGCCGCCATCGATAGTGATGGTGTGCAGCGCGCCGATGCCTGGCGCGAACGAGGAACGCAGCATCTCCTTGGTTTGCTTCATGTCGATGAAGTTCTCCTCGCCCGGGATTCCGTATTCGGAGCCGTAGTGGACCACCGCGGCACCGACGCGGTTCTTTCCGAAGAAATACGAACTACCCAACGAATAACCGTCACCGCGGAAGAATGAGTTCGGCATCGTGCCATCCGGAATGTCGTAGTCATCCGCGCTCCGCCGAAACCCATCGGCGTGAACCGCGAAGGCGCCGAGCTGCGCATCGATGAGTGCCGAGCCCTGGGCGGTATCGGCATTCGTTCCGTAAAGCCCGGTGAGTTCCGCGGAGACCCGCTCGTCCGGCAATCGCAGCGGGACGCGGTTGTTGATGGCGTTCACGACGCCACCGATCGCCTGGCTGCCATAACGCATGGTCGCGGCGCCGCGAATGACTTCGATTCGTTGCGCGGACAGCGGGTCGATCGGGACGCCGTGATCCGGGCCGACATCGGCGACATCGAAACTGCCGACACCGTCCTCGAGAATGCGCACGCGATTCGAGTCGAATCCGCGGATCACGGGACGGCTGGCGCCGGACGCGAAACCGCTACCGGTCACGCCGGGCGAATTCGCCAGCGCGTCGGCTAGGGTTGCGCCGCCGGCGCGCAGGATTTCTGCCCTGTCCACTGTCTCGACGATGGTGGCGAGCTTGTCTTCGGGCGTGATCGGCGAGGCACTGACGATGACGGTATCGATGGACGACGCGGGGTCGGCCGCGTAGGTGGTTGCGCAGCAGAGCGTTGCCGAAAGCAACGAGAGAGCCCGAACGGGCTTCAGCATGATCATGGAAATCTCCTTCCGAAACTAACAAACATGCGACGTGGAACGCCGGCATGCGATTACTTGTTAATCAGGAGGAAACCGGAGGAGCGCGGGATCGGAATGCCGAGAAGGCGCGATGCGGAACGCTGACGATCGCGGCGCGCTCGAGCGCGCGATCGTGGGAAACATGAACCGCCAGCACCAAGCCGGGCGCGCCGCCCACCATGTTCTGCAAGGGCGCGAAGGAGGCGCACTCGCCGCAGAGCTGCTGCTGGGTCGGGGTGGCGTGGGAGTCTGAATCGAGATGGCTGCTGGCGTGCACCACCATGCCGAGCTGGGCGAACAACAACGCCAGCGACAGCACATGCACGAACCAACGGCGATTGCGTCGAATCACATCAGCCTCCGCGGGGGAGTATTCCCGCAAGTGCCGTGATCGACAAGCTTGCGAGGGTGAAAGTTTCGCACTGGAGCGTGAACTACGACTTTTGGTGCCCGGCACCTCATGACGGCACCTCATGACAGACGTTGCACGGGCGCCTCCCCCTTCCTTCAAAGAAGTGGCGGGGTTTGCGAGTGGGCGTCAGCCCTTAATGAGAGTCGCGCGTCACGGTGGTGCCGCTGCCGCCGACGAGGAAATCCAGGTCTGCACCCTTGTCGGCCTGCTGCACGTGCTCGACATAAAGTTTGTAATAGCCGCGCTTCGGGCTCTCGGGCGCCTTCCACATTGCGCGGCGTCTTGCGAGCTCGGAATCGCTGACATCCAGGTGCAAACGGCGCGCGCCGACGTCGAGCTCGATGATGTCACCGGTCTTCACCAGCGCGAGCGGCCCACCGGCCGCGGACTCGGGCGCCACGTGCAACACCACCGTGCCATAGGCGGTGCCACTCATACGCGCATCTGAAATGCGCACCATGTCGGTGATGCCCTTACGCAACACCTTCGGCGGCAACGGCATGTTGCCCACTTCGGCCATGCCCGGGTATCCCTTCGGGCCGCAGCCCTTGAGGACCATGATGGAGTTCTCGTCGATGTCGAGGCCCTCGTCGTCGATCTTTGCCTTCAGATCTTCGATGGTCTCGAACACCACGGCCTTGCCCCGATGTTTGAGTAATCTGGGCGTGGCGGCCGACGGCTTGATGACCGCGCCGTCCGGCGCGAGATTGCCGCGCAGGATTGCGATGCCGGCGTTGGCCTTGAACGGATCGTCGAAGGCCTTTATGACGTCGCGATTCCAGCACGGCGCGTTGGCAACGTTCTCGCCCATGGTCTTGCCGTTGGCGGTCATCGCCTGCTGGTTGAGCAAGCCCTCGATTTCTTTCAGCACCGCGGGCAGTCCACCGGCGTAGTAGAAATCCTCCATGAGGTACTGACCCGAGGGCTGCAGGTTCACGAGGCACGGCAGCGTCGAGCCGTGTTTGTCCCAGTCCTCGAGCTCGAGCTTGACGCCTAACCGCCCGGCGATGGCTAACAAGTGCACCACGGAGTTGGTGGAACCGCCGATGGCGGCGTTGGCCTTGATGGCGTTCTCGAACGCCTGGCGCGTGAGGATCTTCGACAACACGAGATCTTCGTGCACCATCTCGACGATGCGCCGGCCGGACAACTGCGCCAGCCGGTAGCGCCGAGAGTCCACCGCAGGGATGGCGGCATTGCCCGGTAGTGAGACGCCGAGCGCCTCGACCATGCTGGCCATCGTCGATGCCGTGCCCATGGTCATGCAATGCCCTTTCGAGCGATGCATGCAGGATTCGGCGGCGGTGAATTCCTCTTGCGACATCTTGCCGGCACGCACGTCTTCCGACATCTGCCACACGCCCGTGCCCGAGCCGATCTGCTTGCCGCGGAACCGTCCTGACAACATCGGGCCGCCGGAGATGCCTATGGTCGGCAAGTCGCAGCTTGCCGCACCCATGAGCAGTGAAGGCGTGGTCTTGTCGCAACCCATGAGCAGCACCACGCCGTCCATCGGATTGCCGCGAATGGATTCTTCGACATCCATGCTGGCGAGATTGCGGAACAACATGGCAGTGGGCTTCAACTGGGTTTCGCCGAGCGACATCACGGGAAACTCGAGCGGAAAGCCGCCCGCTTCGAGCACACCGCGCTTCACGAATTCCGCGAGCTCGCGGAAGTGGCCGTTGCAAGGGGTGAGTTCGCTCCAGGTGTTGCAGATGCCGATGACGGGGCGGCCGTCGAACATGTCGTCCGGATAGCCCTGGTTCTTGAGCCAGCTTCGATGGATGAATCCATCTTTGTCCTGCTTGCCAAACCAGTCCTGGCTGCGCAGTCGCCGCTTCAACTTCGGATCCATGTCTCGCCTTGTGTGGGAAGGGCCGCACCTTCGCACAAGCGGCGCTGGAATATCTATACTTCAGCGCCTTTCGCGCACTGCCTACCCGGGACATTTTCAATGCCTGCCGATCATCGTGACTCCCCGGCCACCTTCGTAGGTGGCGCCAGTTTCCCTTCCCTGCGCGGCCGCCGCGTGTTCATCACTGGCGGTGGCTCGGGGATCGGCGGATGCCTGACCGAAGCCTTTGCGAGACAAGGATCGCTGGTGGCCTTCGTGGACTACGCCGAATCGCCGTCGCAAGTACTGGTCCAAAGACTGGAAAAGGCCGGCCTTCCCCGGCCCTGG
>DASTTJ010000210.1:0-3506 GCA_035760205.1 Steroidobacteraceae bacterium
CTACGCGCCTTCGGCTCTTCGCTCAAACACTTGCGGCGAGCATGAAACGAAGCGCGTCTTCGCGCGCCGCCCCCAGGCCGAGCCGCTTCGCCGCCACAGAAATCGCCTCTGCCGGGTACCGCCCGCCGCGCCGCGAGAGGAGTGGTATTCCACCGGTGGCGAGCCTACATTGTTTCGGCAAATCCGCGTGCGGGTGGGCTGTGACGCGCAAAACCACTCATCGCAGGTTTGCCGGCGAAGCCGGACGCTTCGTCGCGCGGCATGGCCCACCCGCACGCGGATTTGCAAGGCGATGTCTACGAGCGAAACGAACGCCCAGCATACCCGCATGCGGATTTGCCCGCGAGGTGCAGGCGTGGAAAGACCCGGCTCGACGTCAACCCTTCGAGCCCTCTGCCGGCCACAGAACCGAGCCGATCGCCACGACCATCAGTACCACCGCGGCCCAGTCCTGCCAGTGCAGGACTTCGCCCAGCCACAGTGCACCCGTGAACACGCCGAGAACGGGTATGAACATCACGCTAAGCGTCGATGCGACCGGCGGCAGCGTGCGTGCCAGGTAGAACCATGCGGCGTGGGCGTAGCCGAAGATCACGACTGCGTTGTAGAGGATCGCCCAGGATGCATTCGCGTCCGGAACGCGCCACTCGCTGCGCTCGAAGATCGCTGCCAGCACGGTGAGCACGACACCGGTAATGGTCGTCATCCAGAACGACAGCGTGAGCGTTTGCACGTCGATGCGGCTGCGACGCAGCAACTGCGTGCCCAGCGCCCAGACGAGCGCCGCGAACAGGGCGAGCCCTACAAATAGCGGACGACCCGCCAGGCCGGTGAACTCGTGCCAGAGCAGGAGGGCCACGCCCACGGCGGCGGCGGCAACGCCCATCCAGGCGCGCGAGCTCAGCACGGCGGAAAAGAAGATGGCGCCAAGCACCGCCGAGAAAATCGGCATGGTGTACCCGAGGATGGCGGCGCGACCGCTGGAGAGACTGCGCAGGGCCAGGATGATGCAGATGTGCCAGACCAGCATGTTGGTGGCCGTGAGTTTTGCGAGCTCCGGCCAGTGCCGCCGCGGCAGTCGAAAAGGCACCTTGAGAAAGACCAGTGCCAGCGCCAGCACGGGCACGCCGAGCATGATCGACAAGGCGCGAAATGTGAGCGGGGGATAAGTGGTGACACCGAGCTTCATTACCGGCCAGTTCACGCCCCACGCCAGGGTGAGGATGACGAGGGTGGCGAGTTGTTGTCGGGTGAGGCGCTGCATCGCCCTCGATTGTGGCCGCATCGGAGAAAAGTGCGCTGCGTACAATCGAAGCTCATGACCTTCATCACCATGCTGCTCGATGCGCAGCAGCGCAATGACTCCATGCTGTGCGTGGGGCTGGACCCCGAACCCGCACGTTTCCCGGCCCACCTCAAAGGCGACGCGGCACGCATCTACGACTTCTGCGCCGCGATAGTAGACGCCACGGCCGACCTCGTGATCGCGTTCAAGCCGCAGATTGCCTACTTTGCCGCCCACAGGGCCGAGGCGCAGCTGGAAAAGCTGATGGAGCACATGCGCCGCACCGCGCCGCAAGTGCCCGTGATCCTGGACGCCAAACGCGGCGACATCGGATCGACCGCCGAGCAATATGCCAAGGAAGCTTTCGAACGCTACGGCGCCGATGCCGTGACGCTCTCCCCCTTCATGGGTTTCGATTCGATCCAGCCTTATTTGAAGTACGAAGGCAAGGGCGCATTCCTCTTGTGCCGCACGTCCAACCCCGGCGGGGACGACCTGCAGAACCAGCGGCTCGCATCAGTCGAGGGCCAGCCGCTGCTGTACGAGCACGTGGCGCGGCTCGCGCAGGGGCCGTGGAACACCAACGGCCAGCTCGGGCTGGTGGTGGGCGCAACCTATCCCGCGGAAATAGAGGGCGTGCGCAGGGTCGCGCCGAACGTGCCGCTGCTGATTCCCGGCATCGGTGCGCAGGGGGGTGATGCCGCTGCCACCGTGAAGGCCGGCTGGCGCGCCGACGCGCCCATCGTGGTGAGTTCTTCGCGCGCGATCCTGTACGCGTCCGACGGGGAGGGGTTCGCGGAAGCCGCGAGGCGCGAGGCGAGAAGGACGCGGGACTTACTCGAAACGGCGAAGGCCTGATCTGCCTCGCACCGGCGCAACGCATTGGATTGCTGCACCGCAATGACAGTGCGGCCTCACGCCCGATCATCAACTGTAAGCATCGTCGCGCGATGAAACAGCGGCGCCGGAATATTGACCGAGCGCAAAGTCTGACGGAGGATCAGCCTTAACTTGAAGGGCCCGGTACACAAGGAGGAATGTCATGCGAACGGTCGAAGCCAAGCTCGCGGATTGGCACCGCCTGTACAAAGAACTCGCCCAGGCGCAATCGCGGCTGGAACAAGGCGGCGCCTTGCCCCATGATGGCGCTGGCCGCAGGGACCTCGAGTCGGAAGTTGCGCGGCTGCAGCGCGACTGCGATGTCGCGCTGGATGCTGTTCACACGCTTTTGTACAAGCGCACGAGCGGCGCCGCGATGGAACAGAGGCAGCAGGCCTGAAGCGCACGTCGTGCTGCTTCAAACCTGCGTGGAGTTTCAGCCGAAGAACTCCACCAGCGAATAGCCGTTTACGCCCAGCAAAGTGATGGAGAACGTCGAGTCGCCAATGATGGTGATGACGGTGTCGTTGACGAGGTCGCCGTTCACGTCGGTCGTGTCATTCATTGCGAAATGGGCCAGGAACTGCGCTTCGGTCAAATCGCCCAGGTCAAGGGAATCCAAACCAACGTGGAAGTCTGCGATCGTGTCGTGCCCGTCGGCGCTGGTTACCGTTTCCTGACCACCAACAGTGGACCCGCTGTAATAGCGCGTGTGCGTGTTGATTCCCGTATGCACCACGATGGTGGTCATGGCGCTGAAGGTGCCAGTGAAGCCCTCGACTGTCGGATACTCTGTCGCCGAACCGCCGTTGGCATCAACGTCAATCACAGTGTCAGCGTTCAGGTCCGTGCCCAGCGTAATCAGCCACGCTTCGTACTGATTGGAGAACTCACTTTGGGTGAGTTTGCCATCAGATCCCGGATCGAAACCTGCGAATGTCGAGCCGCCGCCCACCCCTGCGATGTTGAAGGAGTAGCAGAACGTGTCGGCTCCACCGTTGCCGTGGAGTAGATCATCGCCCGTTCCCCCCGTCACCTCGTCATCGCCCGCACCGGCGTTGATATGGTCATTGCCTCCACCGCCGAAGATGATGTCGTTGCCGCCCAGCGCGACGATGTGGTCGTCCTCTGCAGTGCCGTCTAGGGTTTGGCCCAACTTATTAGTGCCTTTGATCTTTGCCATGAAATTCCCCTTGGGTGGTCAGTTACTCGGTTGTGCCCTGTTCGGCTTCACAACAGAGCGTCTCTGTCTGGAGACGGTCCGAGGTCCAGGTGCAACTAAATGTTAATTGTGTAGCGCGATCGGACCATCATGCAATTGCGTGATGTGCACCCAGGCTTC
>DASTTJ010000211.1:0-5934 GCA_035760205.1 Steroidobacteraceae bacterium
GGCGAGACAGCAGCGCGACGCGGCGGTACAACAGGGTCGCCGCGCCGACGCGGCCGCGGACTTCCTGCAGCTCGTGCTCGCTGAGAATCGCCCGGCCGCGCGCTCGCTCACCGTGGACGAGCTGCTGGATCGCGCCGCGGAGCTGCTCGAGATGCAATACGGCGACAATCGCGCGTTCGTCGCCGACATGTATCTTCTGCTGGCCATCGAACGCGGCGGCCGCAATGAAATCGCCAAGGCCAAGCGACTGGTTCAGTTGGCAAGCAGCTCCGCGCATCTGGCCGGTGAGCGCTCACTCGTCATGCGCGCCGAATGCCAGCTCGCGCTTCTCGAAAGCGGCGAAGGCATGAAAGATCTCGCCCGCGAGCGTATGTCACGCAGCGGATGGAGTCCGGAGCGGCCGCAGAACGACTGGCAGGCGGAGGTGCAGTGCCTGCGCGCCGAGGCGAACATCGTGGCGCTCGATCCCAACGGGCACGATAAAACGCTGGCCTTGCTGGAACGCGCCAAACTACGCATCGAACAGGAAGACATGACGCACGATCGAGTCTACACATCGGTGCTCTCCTTCATAGCGGTCGCCTGCCGGGCCAAGGGCAACCTGGCTCGCGCGCTCGAGCTGGTTCGGCTCGGCGGCGCCATGCACGAGAAGAACGGCCGCGGGCGCACGCGTTCGCGCCTGCTGGCGCTCAACAACGAGGCCGTGATCCTCTCCGACATGGGCGAAGCCCGCGTCGCGCACGAATCGCGCAAGCGCCTGATGCGCGAGTTGTCGACTCTCGATCCCAGCGGCACGCAGTTCTTCAACACCAACTACTCGGCATCGGCGGCGCGTATGCGAGAGTTCGACGAAGCGCGCCGCGCGCTCGAAGGTGTGGCGGAAGGCGCGCAACAGCGAGGTGACGTGCTGCAGGAGATCGGCGCGCGGCTGCGCATGCTCCACGTACAGCAACGCACCGGCGCACCCCCGGCCGAAATCGCTGCAACGTTCGCAATGCTCGATGCGCTCATGAAGGACCCGGAGCGCAGGATTCCCGACGACCAGCGCTACGACTACGCCGAAGCTGCCGCCCGCCGCGACGTCGCCGGTGGCAACCTGGCAGCCGCACGTGTGCGCATTGCGGGCGCGCTCGAAGACATGATGCGGCACGACAATCCTCGTTACGTACACCGCGCAATGCGCATGTCCGCAGAGCTGGCACTCGAGCAAGGGGATGCGCAGGCGGCGCTGCAGTTTGCCCAGCGTGGCCTCGCGGTGGCACAGACTTTTGCACGCTCGGTCGACAGCAGCGCGGATGTGGGGGAGTTGCTGTTCCTGGAGGCGCGTGCCGCCGATGCGCTTGGACTCCCCCGCTCGCAGGCGCTGTACGAGCGCGCACTACGTTGTTTTCAGAACGGGTATGGCCCGGAACATCCGCAGACCGCGGCGGCGCAACGCGCGCTGGGGCGCGATCGGGACGTCATTCGTTCGGCGCAAGCTGGCTGAAGAGCAACAGCCGCGCTTTCTCCCAGTCGCGCTGCACGGTGCGTTCGGAGACTCCGCGAATAGACGCAATCTCCGCGAACGAAAGGCCGCAGAAATACCGGTAGTCGACCACTTCGGCGAGCACCGCATCACGTGCAGCGAGTGCATCCAGCGCTTCCGAAACGCGCACGATTTCGGCGGGCTCCGCCAGGCCTTCGGCAATATGCGTGTCCAGCCGGGTGATGTGGAAATCCCCGCCGCGTTTCTGTGCCGCGCGCTCGCGCGCCGCGTCGACGATGAGACCGCGCATGGCCCGCGCCATGTACGCCATGAAACGCCCGCGGTCGGGGAAATCGAGGTGTTCGCGGTCAGCCAGCGCCGCGTAAGCCTCGTGGACCAGGGTGGTGGCGCTCAGTGTGATGCCTGCACCGCGCCGCAACTCGCGCCGGGCCAGGCGCCGCAGCTCGTCGTACATGGCAGCAAATAGATAGTCGCGTGAGTGGCGGTCGCCCTCCGTGGCGCGCTCCATGTGCTTTTGCCAGCTCACGGCCTGATCCATGCCGAAAATGTACCTCAAGAACCGCATTCGGGATGAAGTCGTCGCCGGTGTCATGTGCAAAGCGAGAGGTTTTCCCGCTAGAACGCCGCATTGGCGCCGGCGCTCTTGGGCATGTGATCGATCGCGGTCTTCCAGAAGTCCCGGATGAGGCGGCAATGTGCCGTCGGATCCTTGAGCCTCGTCGAGTCGATGAATCGCTTGCTCGTCCCGTCGCGCAGAGCATGCGCCCGACGCCAGTAGAAACCCTCCTGCCGGAAATGCCGAAATCGCAGCAACGGATCCTCATTGAGCCAATCGAACCAGGTCTGCATGCCCGGGTAGAGGCACTCGAAACCCCAGCAGGCACGGATCTTTGGCCGTAAATCGTTCTTGGCTCCGAGGATGGCATACATGGGTGAGCCGCCTCCGGAGTGAGCCGCCAGGACGATATTTCCCAGTTTGACGTCGGCACGTATGGCCTTGAGAGCCACCAAACCGTCGCAGCATTTCCTGATGAGCTTATCGAACGCCTTTTCCTCGTGCAGGTTGCCGTAGTGGTCCGAGGTCGTCCCCGTCTTTCCGACCCGGCTGTCCAGCCTGGGCACGATCAACAAAGCTGCACGGCCACTGGCATCGAGCTCGGAACGCATCTTGTCGAACGGAGCATTGCTCCAGAGGTAGTCGATACCTTGCGCGATGAATTTGGATTCGCTGCCGCACACGCCGATCACGCCGTGGAAATAGACGATGACATCGACGACCTTCGCGGTGGCGGCCGCCGCAGGAACGTGCGCGCCGACCTTCTTTCCCTTGAGCCGGTTGTTGAGGTCTATGGGCAGGTAGTGAGTCTGCGCCCTCGCCGTCGTCACGGCCTCCTCGTATTCCCGCAGCGAGGCAATCTCGTTTTCGAATCGCGTGCGGTGGAGCATGACGTGTCCTTCAGTCCACGAATTCGTGGTAGCCATACTGCCGGTTGCGCAGAAGCCGGTCACGTTGCTGCTTGGCACTCGCGGAGTGTTCGTTGCGCGCCTGGTTGATGTACTTTCCAGCTGCCGTGCGCAGGTCGAAATGCATGATGTCGCCGTAGGATGCGCCCCATGACAAGCCCGCGGCCGTCATGGCCTGTACGAAGCGCTTGTCGAAGTCCATGAGCGCGAATTTCTTGAATTGCGGTCGCAGGTCGCGGGTGATGGCGCCACGGCGGTCGCGCGTCACCCCGCGCGCGAGGGTTTGCGCCAGCTCATCGAAATCCTTCTGGACCGTCGTGCGCGCAGTCGCTTCGCTCATGCCCTTCCACGGGGCGCGCGTCGCGCTGCCCACCCGTGTTCGCAAAGCGTTGGCATCGTCGAGAAACGCGAAGTATTGCTCCAGCCTGGCATCGAGGCGTGTCAGCTCGTCGTATGCGTCCCGGTTTCCAGGTCGTGAGTAACTCAGCGTGTCATTGCCGAGGAGTGCCGACGCGTTCGCCAGCGCGCGGTTGAGCAGTTTGATGTCGATCGCACTCTCGATGTACGGGTTGCCGAGATAGTTCACATCCACAGCGAGGCCGAACATGTGCATGGAGTACACCGCCGTCGAAGATTTCTGGCGCGAACCGGAGATGCCTTCGGTGCTCTTGTTCAGTACGACGTCGCCCGCCTGCTTCGGCGTGCCACCGATGCTTCCCACGAGGCTGGTCTCGATCTGCTGCAGCTTCTTCGCAAGCTCGGTGTGCACGTAGTCGCCGGACTTGAAATCGCGGCCCAGGAATTTGATGCGAGTGAACTGCTTGAACCACTGGTCGGGATCGAGCACTGCCGCGATGGCAGTCTTGCCGGCGGCCCTCGCGAGCTCGCGAGCTCGGCGCACGATGTTCTTCAGGAACACCGCGGGCGCCTGCTGTACCTGCACGAATTTTGGCAACTGCAGGTTCAGTGCGGGATTCGCATCCAGCTTCTTCTTGACCTTGTCGAATGTCGTCTTGCTACCTGTGCTCGACAGCTTGATCGAGGTTGTCAGCAGTTGGGCATCCGTGAGCACGAAACTGCCCGAGGCGGGCCGCGGTGTCTGCCGCGTTCCCTCTTCGAACTCGTACGTCACATCGCTGCCCGGCTTCTCGGGCATGAATTTCAGCGCCTTGTTCCAGAATTCCTGCACTGACTCGCAATGGCCGCTGGCCGTCGGAGTGTCTTTGAAATTGTCATAGGACTTGAATTCGTTGACGCGATCCTGCTTCCAGCCCTTGCGGCGGAAGTGACGGTAGCGCAGGGCCGAATCGCGCTTGAGCCAGGCCTTTATGGGGCAGCGGTCGAAGTAAAGCGTCTCGAAGCCCCAGCAGGCGCGGATCCGGGGCCGCAGCTTGTTCACGGCATGAAGCACTTCCTGCATCGGCAGCCCGCCGCCCGAGTGACCGGCGAGAACGATGTTGCCGAGCTTGGCGTCCGGCGCGATGACGCGGTGCAGGCGCAGTTGCCTCAGCGTTTCGTTGACCAGGAAATCGAATTTGTGGTCCTCGTTGAGATTGCCGTACCCCTTGGCACCCAGGTTCTTGGCGACGAATGCATCGAGGGTCGGCGCGATCAGAACGGCACGGTGCCCGCTCGCCGCGAGGTCGCGACGCAGGCAGAGGAAACTCGGCGAATTCCAGTAGTGATTCATGCCGTCGGCCTTGAAGGCTTTCTCGGAATTCTTGCACTCCGCGGTGATGTGTCCGTGGAAGTACACGATGACATCGACGATGGTTGCCACTCCCGCGCCCGTCGGTACGTAGACTCCGACTTTCTTCGGAATCGTCTTGTTGAGCTCGATGGGTAAGTACAGCGTCGATCCAATGTGTACCTGCTCGTCAACCTCTCCCTGCGGCTGGGCGTACGCCTCCGTTGGCAGCAGCCGTCCGATCTCTGTTTCGAAGAGCTCCCGGTCGCGCATGGCCCAGCTCACGCCGCCTGTTCGATGATCATCGGGCTGCCCACGGGCGCGGCACCGAGATCGGTGCTGGTCACGCTGCGGTAGGCGGCGCGATATGCCTCGAACATGGCCTCTGTGGCCGGCTCGTTGAGCCACTCCTGCAACTGCTGCGGCGTCGGATCCGCCGGCAGACCTTGCACGTCGAGCACCAGGCGCCGGCCCTGATCGGCCAGCGTGCGGTGTGTGGTGTAACGATTCACCTCGTTGCTGGCATTTGACTGCTTGGCCACCAGCATGTCGTACGCCGCGGGGATGAACTGGTCGGGCCGCGTGAAATCGCGGGGAATGCCGATGTCATCGCGCAACTCGTCGACCAGCGCGTGCGTGGCGATGGTCCAGATGATGCCCGACAGCAAGTTGCTGTAGACGTGCCCGTAGTCGAAGGGCGCAAATGCCAGCTTCAGTAGTTTGATGTTCTCGCCGATCTCTGTGATGGTCGCCATCGACGGCGTGCCGGCGTTGACGCCCTGGATGGCTACGGCCAGACGCTTGTCCCGGTAGAACGAAAGCGCGGACGGGATCAGCTTGTGCAGCAGCTGCGAGAAGCTGGTGTTGATGGCCGAGTCGAGCTTGCGCTCGCGCCAACCCTGAGTGGTCCAGCCAATGGCGCGGCGGCAGGCAATGGCGCGCCCGTTCTGCGTCGAGGACGTGCCGCTCTTGATTGAATCGATCATCTCTTCCATGACGAACGCGGGAAGCGTGTGGCTGGAGATGGGCAGCCTTCCCAGTGTCGCGTAGTCATCGAGCAAAGCGCCCAGGATCTGGAAGGTTCCCATGCGCTCCATGTAGAACAGCCACACGGCGTCGGCGATGAGCAGCCGCCGCAATGTCGGCCGCTCGCCGCCGTGGCGATTGCCGGCCAGCGCCAAACAGGGATTCGGGCGGCAGCCGTGTGATGGATAGACGCCTGGCGCATGGTGGTTCGCGGCAAGTGCGACGGTCGGGCCCGGCTGCGGCGGAGTGAGGCAGGCCAGCAGATCCGGAT
>DASTTJ010000212.1:0-2953 GCA_035760205.1 Steroidobacteraceae bacterium
GCACCATCCAGGCACTGCTGGAGCGTCTCAATAATCAGCGTCTGCCTCGCGCGCTGGATCTCAAGAAAAGGGTCGATGGCGGTGAGCGCCTCGCGGAACACGATCTTGAGTTCCTGCAGAACGTCCTGACCGAAGCACGCAGCGCGCACACGTTGATCGCGCGGCATCCGGAATACCACACTCTCGTCAGCCGACTCATCGTCTTGTACGGCGAGATCACACAGAAGGGTCTCGAGAACGAGCAGAAGGCATGAAGAGATGACCAGGAAAGGCGGCGTGGAGTCATCAAGGCGATCACGGAGCTTGTGGCCCTTCCCTGGCGACCCTATCTACCCAATCAATCCGCGCGCCGCGACACGGGTATACAGCGACTGGCGTTCCGCCTCATCGGCGACCCGCCGCCGTTTTCCATGCCTGAAGATCTCCGTCATGAGGTACATCGCGCCGTCGATGACGCCCCGGGCGATGTTGCAGCCGATCAGCGCGATGAGGAGCTCGCGTGCGACTTCGCTTCCTTCATCGGCTCGAAGCCGGGTCGAGCCATCGGGATCCGAGCGAAGAACGGCGTGGTGTGTTCATCGCTTGATGCTCGATGCCGGGCCGCGTGCCCGCTATCAATCTTCCGCAGTGGTGGCGCTAAGCCAGGATGCTTCGACCCGATTCGGCGACTTTGGCCGGATCGGCGGGCGGCGGGATATTGCGTCCTTTCTGGGCGGCCGGGCGGGCGCCGATGAGGTCCTGCCAGCGTTTCAGTTGCGGTAGCCCATCGATATTCACGCCCGACCAGGTATAGCCGGCGATCCAGCTCCACAGCGCGATATCAGCGATGGAGTAATCAGGTCCGGCGATGTATTCGCTCACGGTAAGTTGACGTTCCATCACTTCAAACAACCGGCGCACTTCTCGCTGATACCGCTCGATGGCGTAGGGAATCTTTTCGGGCGCATAGCGGTAGAAGACATTGGCCTGGCCCATCATGGGACCGACACCGCCATGCTGGAACATCAGCCACTGCAGCGCGCGCGAGCGCGCCTTGGGTTCGCCGGGCAGGAACCTTCCGCTTTTCTCGGCAAGATAGATGAGGATGGCGCCGGACTCGAACACCGCGAAATCTTCTTCGTCGTGGTCGACGATGGCGGGTATGCGGCCGTTCGGGCTGATCTTCAGATACCACTCTTCCTTCTGTTCGAGCTTCGATAAAGCGAGCGTCCGCACCGTATAGGGAAGACCCATTTCCTCGAGCGCAATGGAAATCTTCCAGCCATTGGGCGTCGCCGCGGTGAACAGCTCGATCATGGGGAATCCTCGCGTGGGTCTGGGCTGCAGTATAGATTGATGAGGTGGGCTTTCTCATCGATCACTGGCGTCTGCTGGCCATTGCCTCGCTTTTCTTTGCAGGCGTCATCGTGCGGCGGGCAAGGTGGGCAGGTCCCGCGCATGGGCGATGGCTGCTCAACTTCGTGTTCTACGTGGGCCTGCCCATCCTCATTTTCGGGGCGCTCACCGGCGCGACGTTGTCGCGCGAGCATGCAGTGTTGCCCGTCATCGCCGTGTGCACGTCACTCATAGGCTGGGCAGCCGCGGTTGTACTGGCGCGCCGCTTCGAACTTCCAAAGAAGAGTGAGGGCGCGATGTCGCTCTGTGCGATGTCGATGAACATCGCGATGATCTACCCGTTCGCGTCTTTGAGCGTGAGCGCTGCCGCGTTCTCGCAACTCGTCATGTTCGACATGGGGCACGCGGTGATGGCGTGGACTCTCTCCACCGTTGTCGCCTGCAAATATGGCGGTCACACCGATGACATTCCCGTGTTGCTGCGACGTGCGCTCGCGGCGCCGCCACTGTGGATCCTGTTCATAGCGCTTGCGCTGAACATGGCCGAGGCACCGATATCGCGTGTCCTGCTGCACGAAATTCTCGTCGTCGGCCAGCTGCTGGTGCTGCTCGTGCCGCTGGCGATGGGATTGCTCGCGAGCGCCGCGGGCATGCGCCGTCGCGAAGTCATCACGAGCGTGGCTTTGCGCTCCGGGCTCGGCGGCCTCGCGGGATTCGCACTGGCTTTGGTGTTCGGCCTCGAAGGCACCGCCGTGGGAATCGCCGCACTCGGCGCCGCGGCGCCGGTGGGGTTCACGGCGGTGGTGTTATCCGCCCGCGAAGGACTCGACCTTGAATTTGCGGCGAGCGCCGCCGCGATCTCTGTGTTCCTGGGTTCGTTGTGGATTCCGTTCGCGGTGACATTCGTCTAGGCGCGAAAGGGTAAGCTTCGCCCCCCAAATATGCCTATTACCCACATGCAGCACTTCATGGTGCTCGCCAAAGATCTCGAGAAGACGCGCGCGTTCTACTGCGACGTGCTGGGACTGCAGGAAGGCCCGCGTCCGCCGTTCAAGTTCAAGGGGCTGTGGATCTACGCGGGTGACGTCGCCTGCATTCACGTCGGTGAACGCGCGAGCTACGACGAGACCTCGCGCACCGGTGCCAACCCCGCGGATCCAGTGGATCACGGCAGCGGCAGCGTCGATCACATTGCGTTCGCGGCCACGGACTACGATGAACTTGTCTCGAGCTTCAATCGGCACGGTGTGAAGTTTCGCGCCACGCAGGTTCCGGGCAAACCGCTGCGGCAGCTTTTCGTGTTCGACCCGGACGGCATCCAGATCGAAATCAACGTCCGTTCACAACCCACCTAACAATCGCGCCAGCTCTTCCGGGTGGGACAGGAAGGGCGAATGGTCCGAGTCGAGGGTGTGCACCGGGTCGCAGGGCAGGGCGGCCTGCATTCGCCGCTGGGCCGCGAGAGTGATGGTGCGATCCTGAAGGCACTCGATATAGGCGCGCGGCACGCTGCAGAATCTCTGCGTCGTCACCACCAGCTTCGTGACCAATGGCTTCAGTGGCTCCGGTGACATTCGCGCCAGTGCATTTTCGAAATCGGCATCCGTGCACTGACCAA
>DASTTJ010000213.1:0-2179 GCA_035760205.1 Steroidobacteraceae bacterium
GACAAAACGCGGTCGGCGTTGCTTTGGTGCACGAGGGGCATACAGTGATATTTCCTTGGCAGGTTCGCAAAATTCAGGCCATGTGAGGCCGGACAGCGGTGAATTACGTCGGTGACGAATAATCGGCCAAGAACAAAATGACGGCGTTAGTGTTTACACTGATGTTGACAATTTCTCGCAAATCTTCGTTAATCAGTTGCCGGCCTTCACCCATACTGGAGGCCTGTCCCGACTTTTGTCTCTGGAGCGACCTGAATGTCCCGACCTGTCCGCCTGGGTGTGCTGACTCCTTCGTCCAATACCGCGCTTGAGCCGCTGACCAGCGCGCTGGTCGGCGGCCTGCCGGGCGCGAGCGTCCATTTCTCGCGCTTCAAGGTCACCGAGATCGCCCTGGACGACCGGGCGCTGGGCCAGTTCGACGACAGCAAGATCCTGGCGGCGGCCGAATTGCTGGCCGACGCCAAGGTCGATGCGATCGGCTGGAGCGGTACCTCGTCCGGCTGGCTGGGGTTCGACGCCGACCTGCGGCTGTGCGAACGGATCCGCGAACGCACCGGTATCCCGGCCACCACGGCGGTGCTGGCGCTCAATGAACTGCTGGCGTTGCGCGATGTGAAGCGCCTGGCTTTCGTCACGCCGTATATCGACGACGTGCAGGCCCGCATCGTTGCCAACTACCGTGCGCTCGGAATCGACGTGGTCGCCGAGCGCCACCTGGGCATCCGCGTCAATCACGACTTCGCCAAGGTCGATCCGCAAAACCTGCTGGCGTTGATGCGCGAGGTGGCGGAGAACAAGCCGCAGGCCATCACCACTTTCTGCACCAACCTGCGCGCCGCTTCCATGGCGCAGCAGGTCGAACGCGAACTGGGCATTCCCCTGCTCGACACCGTGAGCACCACGGTATGGGGCCTGCTGCGCATCGCCGGCGTGCCCACCGAGCGGGTGACCGGCTGGGGGGAGTTGTTCCAGTGGCGTTGAACCCCGCACGGCCCGGCGCGCTCGATAGAATGCAGGCGCCCTCCCACAGCCATTCCCACACCATGCCCGCCACCGCGCGCAAGCCCGCCGCCACCCGCATCGAGCGCGAGAACACCGTCGACGAGATCTACGAGCGGATCTATGTCGCCATCCTCGAGCATCGCCTGCAGCCCGGCACCAAGCTGGGCGAGGAAAAGCTGGCGGATATCTTCGGCGTCAGCCGGGCGCGCGTGCGCGAGGTGCTGGCGCGCCTGGCCCACGAGCAGATCGTCGAGCTCTATCCGCAGAGAGGCGCCTTCATCGCCAAGCCCTCGATCGAGCAGGCGCGCGACGTGTTCGAGGCGCGCCGGCTGATCGAGCCGGCAGTGCTGCGGCGTCTGATCGACACGCACACGCCGGAGAAGATCGCGCGGCTGCGCCAGCACCAGGAGCTGGAGGCTGACGCGCGCCGGCGCAACGACAAACGCGCCGTGATTAGGCTCTCCGGCGAGTTCCACACGCTGGCCGCGGAACTGGCCGGCAACTCGGCGCTGGCGCGCAGCATGCGCGAGCTGTGCATGCTGACCTGCCTGACCATCTTCCTCTACGACGCACCCACGGCCAGCAGCTGCCGCAATGACGAGCACCAGCTCATCATCGACGCGGTCGCCAAGCGCGACAGGGCGCGGGCCGAGAAGCTGATGCTGGACCACCTCGATCACATCGAGAGCAGCCTCAAGCTCGACAACACCAACGGCGACGTCGACCTCGAGGCCATCTTCAAGGGTTGACCTACCGCTCTGGCTGCCCGGTACGCCGCGCCTAGGCCGCGCGGCAGTATCGACGCGCATGCCGCACTTCTAATTATGCATACAAATGTTCCGGCAACTTCAGCCATACAACGGCTTTACCTCTGAACATGTCGCGCCTACAGTTGAAAATATTGCATACAAAACCTAGGAGCGTTCCCATGCAGAGCCTGAACTTCCATCCCGCCGGCCGCCATTTCCTGCAGATTCCCGGCCCGACCAACGTGCCCGATCGCGTCTTGCGCGCGATTGACTTTCCGACCATGGACCACCGCGGCCCGGAGTTCGCGCGGCTCGGAAAGGAAGTGCTCGAAGGCATGAAGCGGATGTTCAAGACCAAGAGCCACGTCGTGATCTATCCCGCATCGGGCACCGGAGCGTGGGAAGCGGCGCTCGTGAATACCCTTTCG
>DASTTJ010000214.1:0-12343 GCA_035760205.1 Steroidobacteraceae bacterium
TCATGGCGGTGTCCATGATTGTGCTGGGCTTCATGTTCCACGCCGGCTCGATGGGCTTAGGCGCGCTGGTCGTGGTCTGCATCTACATCGCAGGATTCTCACTGTCGTGGGGACCGGTGGTGTGGGTGATGCTCGCCGAGATCTTCCCGAACTCCATTCGCGACAAGGCAATGGCTATTGCCGTAGCCGCGCAGTGGTTCATGAACTGGGTGGTCTCGGTCACGTTCAACATCATGGACGGCAACACCGCTCTCAATGCCGCGTTCAACCACGGCTTCGCCTACTGGCTGTACGGTGGCTTCAGCGTGATGGCGGCCTTGTTCGTCTGGAAGTTTGTCCCGGAGAGCAAAGGCATGTCGCTCGAAAACATGCAGAAGCTCTGGAAAAAGTCGCCGGCCTGAACCGTCGTCCTGCATTGACGGACTCCGCGGTGCTCGTGCACCGCGGAGTCCCTTTTCAAAACTTATGATCGAACATCTTCCTTTCGACTGGCGCGAATCCGTACTCGTCGGCCGTCTGCTGACGCGAGAAGGTCCAACGCCGATCGTCGTCGTTGAGGGCCGCGTGCGCGATGTCTCGCGCCACGCCGCAACCGTGTCGCAGCTCCTGAACGGCTGGAACGGCGACTTACCCGTTGGCGTCGATCTCGGACCGCTCGAATCCTTTGGATTCACCTGCGAATTCGCCGGCCCGAAGGATATCCGCCTGCTCTCGCCTTTCGACCTGCAGTGCATCAAGGCGAGCGGCGTGACATTCGCAATCTCGGCGATGGAGCGCGTGATCGAAGAACGTTGCCGCGGCGACGCAAGCAAGGCCGACAGTCTTCGCGCAAGCCTTCGCGATCGCATCGGCGCGGACATCCGGTCGGTGAAGCCCGGCTCCGAAGAGGCGAAACGCCTGAAGGCGGCGCTGATCGCGGATGGCCTGTGGTCGCAGTATCTCGAGGTCGCCATAGGCCCGGACGCGGAGATATTCACCAAGGCGCCCACACTTTCCTCCGTCGGCTGGGGCGACTGGATAGGCGTGCGCTCCGATTCGGCCTGGAACAACCCGGAGCCAGAGATCGTGCTCGCGGTAGATAGTGCCGGCCGCATCCTCGGCGCAACGCTTGGCAACGATGTCAACCTGCGCGACATCGAAGGGCGCAGCGCGCTGCTGCTCGGCAAGGCCAAGGACAACAATGCCTCGTGCGCCATCGGCCCCTTCATCCGCATGTTTGATGGCAGATTCACACTCGACGATGTGCGCCAGGCGGTCGTGAACCTCGAGATCACGGGCGAAGATGGCTTCCGTCTCGAAGGCCGCAGCTCGATGGCGCAGATCAGCCGCGACCCCACCGAACTCGTCGGCCAGACCATCAGCAAGCATCACTGTTACCCCGACGGCTTCGCGCTGTTCCTCGGAACCATGTTCGCGCCGATCGTCGATCGTGGCGTCGCCGGACAGGGATTCACGCACAAGAATGGTGATGTCGTTCGGGTGTCCACCGAGAAGCTCGGTGTGCTAGAAAACAAGGTGACCACCTGTGACCGGGCCCCGCCGTGGTCTTTCGGAATCGCGGATCTGATGCGAAATTTGATGCGTCGCGGCCTCGTAAACAATTGAATGGAATACCCAACGTGACCGACACAAAACAGCTTTCTCATTACATCGATGGGCAATGGGTCGCGGGCGCAGCCGCTTCGGACAGCCTCAACCCCTCGGATACCCGTGACATCGTCGCCAAGGTTCCGGGCGGCGATAAATCCACGGTAAATGCCGCGGTTGCAGCGGCTAAAGCCGCGTTCCCCGCGTGGGCCAATGCCAGCCCTGAAGTGCGCTCGGACCTGCTCGACAAGGTTGGCTCGCTCATCATGGCGCGCAAGGACGACCTTGGCCGGCTGCTGTCGCGCGAAGAAGGCAAGACCATTCCTGAAGGCACGGGCGAAGTCATGCGCGCCGCGCGCATCTTCAAGTTCTTCGCGGGCGAGGCGCTGCGCCGTCACGGTGTGACGGTTGATTCAACGCGTCCCGGGGTTGCAGTCGAAACGTATCGCGAACCACTGGGCGTCTTCGGACTGATAACGCCATGGAACTTTCCGATCGCAATTCCGGCATGGAAGAGTGCGCCGGCACTCGCTTTCGGCAACACAGTGGTGATGAAACCCGCATCGTTGACCCCGGCAACCGCGCACGCGCTTGCCGAAATCATTCACGAGGCCGGCTTTCCCAAAGGCGTGTTCAACCTGATCTTAGGCGGCGGCGCGATGGGCGGAGCGCTTACCGAACACCCGGATGTGGCGGGCATTTCCTTCACCGGCGGGCAGAGCACGGGTGCGCAGGTCGCAAAAGCCGCCATGTCGCACAATGCGCGCATCCAATTGGAAATGGGCGGCAAGAATCCGCTCGTGGTGCTCGACGACTGCGATCTCGATCGCGCCGTGCAGTGCGCGCTCGATGGCGCCTTCTTTGCGACTGGCCAGCGTTGCACGGCTTCGAGCCGCATCATCGTCACGCAGAACATTCACGACAGATTCGTCGACGCGCTGGCCGCGAAGGTCAAGGCCCTGAAAGTCGGCAGCGCGCTCAGTGCCGACACGCAGATGGGTCCGCTGGCCAGCCAGGCGCAGCTCGACACCACTCTTTCTTATGTGGACGTGGCCCTCAAGGAAGGCGGCCGCCGCGTGGTGGGTGGTGAAGCGCTCTCACTTGCGACCCCCGGCTACTACGTTGCACCCGCCCTCATCGCGGACACCAAGCACGACATGCGCATCAATATGGAAGAAGTCTTCGGCCCGGTTGCCTCGACCGTGCGCGTGAAGGACTACGACGAAGCACTCGCCGTCGCCAACGCCGGCGAATTCGGGCTGTCGGCCGGGATCATGACGAATTCGCTCAAATACGCGCGACACTTCGTGCGCAACGTGCGCGCGGGCATGGTCATGACCAACCTTCCTACCGCCGGCGTGGATTACCACGTGCCTTTCGGTGGCACGCGCAAATCGAGTTTCGGTCCGCGCGAACAGGGCTTCGCGGCTGTCGAGTTCTACACGCAGGTCAAGACTAGCTATACCTGGGCCTAGGGTCCGATGGACAATATGACGCACGCTGTTTATCCCTCACTCGCCAACAAGACCGTGGTCATCACGGGCGGTGGTTCCGGCATCGGCGCGGTGATGGTGGAAGGCTTCTCTCGCCAGAAAGCGCGGGTCTTCTTCCTCGATGTCGCTGACAGCGAATCGAAATCGCTGGTGGCGCGCCTGGGAAACGGCGTGCAGTTCATCAACACAGACGTGACCGACATCGAGGCGCTGCGTGGATCGATATCCGCCATCGAAGACAAGGCCGGACCAGTCTCGGTGCTGGTCAACAACGCCGCGAATGACGACCGGCACAAGTTCGAAGACGTGACACCGGCGTACTGGGAACAGCGGCTCGCGGTCAATCTGCGGCACATTTTCTTCGGCGCGCAGTTCGTCACTCCGGGCATGAAGAAAGCCGGCGGAGGCGCCATCATCAACCTGGGTTCGGTGTCCTGGCACTCGGCTATCCCAGAGCTTTCCATCTACGAGACGGCCAAGGCCGGCATCGAAGGCATGACCCGGGCGCTGGCCCGCGACCTCGGCGAAGCGAACATCCGCGTCAACTGCGTCGTGCCCGGCGCGATCCGAACGCCGCGTCAAATGAAGCTCTGGCACACGCCGGAAGAAGAGGCCAAGATCCTCGCGCAGCAGTGTCTCAAGGCACGCGTCGAACCGCTCCACGTCACCGCAATGGTGTTGTTCCTGGCATCCGACGACGCCCGGATGTGCACTGCGCACAACTACTGGGTGGACGCGGGTTACCGCTAAACGAGTCATGTCCGACATCGAGTGTGTCTGGCCAATAGGTGCAATCCTCGGAGAGGGCCCGGTCTGGTCGGCGACCGAGCAGGCCCTGTGGTTCGTCGACATCAAGGCACCCGCGATTCATCGATTCCACCCGGCCAGCGGCGCCCAGCGATCATGGTCCGCGCCGGCGCGGGTCGGTTTCGTCCTGCCCGCGGCGACCGGCGGGCTGATCGCAGGATTGAAAACCGGACTGCATCGCTTCAATCCCGAGACCGGCAATTTCACGCTGCTGCACGTGGTCGAACCGCACACGCCTAACAACCGGCTGAATGACGGCTTTGTCGATTCCGCGGGCTACCTCTGGTTCGGATCCATGGACGACGATGAAGCCGAGCCAACTGGCGCGCTCTACCAGCTCACGGACGCGGGGTGCCAGCGGCGCGATCCAGGCTACGTGGTGAGCAATGGTCCCGCGGAAAGCCCCGACGGCCGCGTGCTGTATCACACCGACACGCTCGCCGGCGTCATCTACGCCTTCGATCGCACGCGCGACGGTTCACTGTCACACAAACGCGTGTTCGCGCGCTTCGGGCTCGGCGAGGGTTTTCCCGACGGGCCCATCGTCGATGCGGAAGGCTGCGTATGGACAGGAGTATTCGGCGGCTGGGGCCTGCGACGTTATTCGCCGAAAGGCGAACTACTGACGACCCTGACGCTGCCCTGCTCCGCCGTAACCAAGGCGGCATTTGCCGGCGACGATCTGCAAACGCTTTACATCACCACCGCGCATGTCGCGCTCGACGCCGAACAACGCAAGCAACAGCCGCTCGCCGGCAGCTTGTTCCGCGTGCGAGTCGATGTGCCCGGACTGCCACAGGGAATCGTGTCGCATGGCATCTGAAGACAACAAACCCGCTCAGCCACGCCGCCGCTTCCGCTCGCGCGACTGGTTTGACGACCCGAAACACCTCGACATGGTGGCGCTGTATCTCGAGCGCTTCATGAATTACGGCCTCACGGCCAATGAATTGTTGTCGGGCAAACCCATCATTGGCATCGCGCAGACCGGCGGCGATCTCACGCCGTGTAATCGCGTGCATCTCGACACGGTGAAACGCGTGCGCGAGGGAATCCGCGATGCCGGCGGAGTGCCGATGGAGTTTCCGCTGCACCCTATTTTCGAGAACTGCCGCCGGCCCACCGCGGCGCTCGATCGTAACCTGGCGTATCTCGGTCTCGTTGAGATCCTGCACGGCTACCCGATCGACGCAGTAGTCCTCACCACCGGCTGCGACAAGACCACGCCCGCCCAGGTGATGGCAGCGTCCACCGTGGACATTCCGGCAATCGTGCTCTCAGGCGGCCCGATGCTCGATGGCTGGCACGAGGGTGATCTCGTCGGTTCCGGGACCGTGATCTGGCGTTCGCGGCGCAAGCTTGCCGCCGGGCAGATCAACGAGAAGCAGTTTCTGGATGCGGCCGCCGCATCGGCGCCCTCACTCGGACATTGCAACACCATGGGCACGGCATCGACCATGAACGCCGTCGCCGAAGTCCTCGGGCTCTCGCTACCCGGCTGCGCGGCCATCCCGGCACCGTACCGTGAGCGCGGCCAGATCTCTTACGAGACCGGGCGCCGCATCGTCGAGCTCGCGTACGAAGATCTGCGGCCTTCCCAGATCCTGACTCGCCAGTCATTCCTCAATGCGATCACGGCAATTGCCGCGATTGGCGGCTCGACAAACGCCCAGCCGCACCTGGTTGCCATGGCGCGCCACGCCGGCATCGAGATCACGCCTCGCGACTGGATGGAGTTTGGCCGCGACATTCCGTTGCTGGTGAACATGCAGCCGGCCGGAAAATACCTCGGCGAACGCTTTCATCGTGCCGGCGGGGTGCCGGCGGTCCTCGGCGAATTGATGCGCGTCGGCAAGCTCGACGGCAAGGCGCTCACCGTCACCGGCCAGGCCTTGGCGCTGAACGTCGATGCGTATCTCGCGGCCCGCCCCCCGGTAGATCGAGAGGTCATCTCGACTTACGAAAAACCCGTGCAGGAAAAAGCGGGATTTCTTGTGCTGAAGGGAAATCTCTTCGATTTCGCCATCATGAAGACCAGTGTCATTTCGGCCGAATTCCGCGCGCGTTACCTCGGCAATGGCGACCGTTTCGAGTGCAAGGCGGTGGTGTTCGATGGCTCCACCGACTACCACGAACGCATCAACGACCCTGCGCTCGGCATCGACGAAAACACTATCCTGGTTATCCGAGGTTCCGGCCCGCTGGGCTGGCCCGGTTCTGCCGAAGTGGTCAACATGCAACCGCCGGATGCGCTGCTGAAGCGCGGCATCACGAGCCTTCCGACGCTGGGCGACGGCCGCCAGTCAGGAACTTCCGACAGTCCGTCCATTCTGAATTGCTCACCGGAAAGCGCTGCGGGTGGCGGACTCGCGTGGCTCAAGACCGGGGACATGATCCGCATCGACCTCGCGGCCGGCACCTGTGACATGCTGGTGGCTGACGAGGAGATTGCGCGACGCAGGGGCGCGGGATTGCCGCCCGTGCCGGAAAGCGCCACGCCCTGGCAGGAGCTCTACCGTTCCACGGTCGGGCAACTCGACAGCGGCGCCGTCATGGAAATGGCGGTGAAGTACCGCGGTGTCGCACGGAAGACGCCGCGCCACAATCACTAGTTAGAGAGAGGTTCTGATGAGTCCGCCGCGCCTCACCGAGGCGAGTCTGCATTCCGTTCGTTCGGGCACGATACTGCCCACTTATGACCGTGGCGCAACGCGCATCGGCATAGTCCACATCGGCCCGGGCGCGTTTCATCGTGCGCATCAGGCGTACTACGTGGACACGCTGCTCCATTCCGACAAGCGTTGGGCAATCTCCGCGCTATCGCTCAAGAGCGCCGGCCTGCGCGACGCCCTGGCACAGCAACAGGGTTTGTACACGCTGGTGGAGCTCGGCGCGGCGCCGCGCGCGCGCGTCATCGGCGCGATCCGCGAGCTCCTCGTCGGCGCTACCGATTCCGAGGCGGCATTCGCGCGCCTCACCGCGCGCGACACGCGCATCGTCTCCCTCACGGTCACCGAGAAGGGCTACTGCCTCGATGCCAGCAATGAGCTCGACGCAGCCAACGCCGACATCGCACACGACCTCGCGAACTTGGGCAAGCCGCGCAGCACCATCGGCTGGCTCGTGGAAGGACTTCGGCGACGGCACGAGCAGGGAATACCTCCCTACACGGTTCTGAGCTGCGACAACCTCCCGGACAACGGTGCGGTGCTCAAGCGCGCCCTGGTCACGTTCGCCCGAAATTCCGACGCCAGCTTCGCGCGGTGGATCGAGGCCGAAGTCACCTGTCCGCGCACGATGGTCGACAGCATCACTCCCGCCACTGACGATGCGCTGCGCGCGCGTGCCGAGAAAATCACCGGAGTACTCGACGCCTGGCCGATTCAACGAGAGCCGTTCACCCAGTGGGTGGTCGAAGACGTCCCGGCCATGCGCGACGCAGATTGGGCGTCCGTCGGAGTTACGCTCGCAAAAGACGTGGGTGTCTACGATCGCGCCAAACTCCGGCTGCTGAACGGCCCGCATTCGACACTCGCCTACCTCGGCTTGCTGCGTGGGCATGAGTCCGTCGCGGATGCGATGCGCGACGAACAACTGGCGCAGTTCGTCGAACTGCTGATGACCGAAGACCTTGCGCCAAGCCTGGGTGCAACACCCGGGCTCGATGTCGAGCATTACATCTCGGCGGTGCTCGCCCGCTTCCGTAACCCCGGCATCCGGCACCTGCTGAGCCAGATTGCATGGGATGGCTCCAAGAAGCTTCCCGTACGCCTCGTGGTCACGATTGGCGAAGCAATTCGCGCCGGTCGTCCCATCCACAGGCTGCTGATGCCCATTGCCGCGTGGATGCGTTTCGTCGTTCGCCAGGCCAAGGCCGGTGTCCCCATCGTCGATCCGGACGCGGCGCGCCTCGCAAGCCTGGGTGCCGCCTGCAACGGCGAGGCCCTTTCGGATGTTTTAAGATTTGCGGTCTGCGAATCGGTGCTGCCTGCGGCGCTGATGGGCGACGAGCGATTCCGCAAGGAACTCGAAGCCGCGTACGACAGGCTCAGCTCACCGCAAGCGGCACTTACCCCGGAGTTATCCTCATGAGCACGACCCGCAGAACCTTTATTGCCGCAGCCGCCACCGTTGCGGCGACAACCGCCGGAGCATCCGCCGTGAGCAACTATCCAAAGCTGGTTCACCACGTCTTCTTCTGGTTGAAGAATCCGGACTCGAAGGAAGATCTTGCGCGGCTGCTCGAAGGGCTGCGCACGCTCGCGAAAATCGAAACGGTGCGCGCCGTGCATTTCGGCGTGCCGGCCAGCACTGAAAAGCGCGACGTCGTCGACAACAGTTTCAGCGCCTCGGAGATCCTGTTCTTCGACGACACGGCCGGACAGAAGGTCTACCAGGACCACGCGATCCACAAGAAATTCGTGGCCGACTGCTCCCATCTCTGGGAACGTGTTGTGGTCTACGACGCGATCAGCGGCTGACGTTCAGCGCGGACGTCACTTCGCTGCGGACATGTTCCAGATGGCGTCGCTCGCACGCGCGTAGCGATCGACGAACTCCTGGTGCGTGGGCATCTTGGCCACGGCCTGGTTGATTACGCTTCGCGTGTTTTCAAGGAACTTCACCAACTCCTGGTCGGGCATTGCCGTCGCCAGGTAATGGTAGTGCTCCGGCCGGATGCCCTGGTACAGCATCACGTGTACCCAGGAATCCGTACGGAACAGCTCACCTTCCGGCTGCCAGATGTGCCCGCGGGTGCGGAACAGATCGATACGGCGTGCAAGCGTTTCTGGCAACGCCATGGTCGAGCAGTACTTCCACAGCGGACTATCGTCGCGTTGGGTCGCGCAGTAGTGAAGGATGATGAAGTCGCGCACGCGCTCCGCTTCGAGACGCGACTCTTCGTTGTACTGGTCGATGATGGACTGCGTGACCATTGGAAACGGGAACAGCATGATCAAACGCGTCATGGCCGTCATGATCAGGTGAATGCTGGTGGACTCCAGCGGCTCGACGAAGCCACTCGCGAGCCCGACGGCGATCACGTTCTTGTTCCAGGCATTGCGCCGTCGCCCGGTGCGGAACTTGATCACGCGCGGCTGAATGATGGTCCGGCCCTCGACCTCTCGCAGCAGCTTCTCGGTGGCTTGCTGGTCGGACATGTGGTGGCTGCTGTAGACGAGGCCGTTGCCGACCCGGTGTTGCAGCGGAATGCGCCAGCGCCAGCCCGCCTCGTGCGCGATGGCGCGCGTGTACGGCACCGCGGGCCCGGTCGATTCGGTCTGCACCGCCACCGCGCTGTCGCAAGGCAGCCATTGGTTCCAGTCCTCGTAGCCGGTCTTCAGGGTCTGCTCGATCAACAGCCCGCGGAAGCCGGTGCAATCGATGAACAGGTCACCCTCGACCACCTGGCCCGAATCGAGCACCAGCGATTCGATGAAACCCGATTCCGCATTCTGGCGGACTTCCTTGATCTTTCCTTCGATGCGGCGCACGCCGAACTTCTCGGAGAACTTGCGCAAGAACTTCGCATAAATCCCGGCGTCCAGATGGTAGGCGTAACTTGTCTCCGCGTTCGGCCCGGTGAAGAACTTGCCGGCCTTGGCGGCCTGATGCTCCAGGCAGAACTCGCCGTACTCGGACCGGTTGCCCCGCGTCAGCGAGTGCAACCAGAAATGGTGGAAGTTGCACGACCAGGTGGACTTGCCGGTCATGCCGAAGGGATGGAGGTACTTGTCGCCGATCTTGCCCCAGTCCTCGAACAGGATGCCGAGCTTGAACGTGGCGGCCGTGGCGCGCATGAACTCCTGCTCGTCGATCCCGAGCAGGCGGTGAAACGCGCGAATAGGCGGGATTGTGGATTCGCCAACGCCCACCGTGCCGATCTCCTCGGATTCGATCAGCACCATGTCGAGGATGCCGTGGAACTGGTGAGACAGCGCGGCTGCCGCCAACCATCCAGCGGTGCCACCGCCCGCGATCACGACCCGGCGAATCTCTTTCATGGCGGCGATTCTCTCACTACGTCACCGGCATCAGCGATTGAGTTTGTTGATCAACATGGCCCGGATCTGCCGCGCACGATTGTCGTCAATGGGTCCCAACACACCTCGGGCCTGTTCCGGCAGGTGCGCACCTGCACGGCCCGGCGGGCCAAATACGTAGTACTCGAAGACGTTCATCCACGCGAGCCTCTCGCGCTCCGGCAGGTCGCGTACGGTCCACATCGCGTGGAACAAAGCGTTCATCGGGGTTGGGACGTAGGCCGGCGCGGAGTTCCACCAGTAGTTCACTAGTGTGTTGAAAGGGCTCAAGCCTTCGACGTGGTGCCACCACATGCTCGGAATGAAGATCGCATCGCCGGGATCGAGCTCCG
Organism: Steroidobacteraceae bacterium; assembly: GCA_035760205.1. Classification (GTDB taxonomy): domain Bacteria; phylum Pseudomonadota; class Gammaproteobacteria; order Steroidobacterales; family Steroidobacteraceae; genus CADEED01. Next base: position 10,264 of record DASTTJ010000214.1, read on the forward strand.
CGCTCAAGCCAGCGGCGAGTGCGGCGCGAAAGTTCGGATATCGATCAAAGTCGGGGTTGGAAAACTCGACCGTGCTCACCGCCTGACCGCCCGGTGTGGGGTCGAGCGGCCCGGGATACAGGTTGAAGATTTGCTCTGGAGGAAACAGTGCGAACCGCCGACGCCCCACCGCAACACAAGCGATGTTGTTAGGCGCATCGTAGTGGCACGAGGCGATGGTGCGATTGCCGATCCAGATACTCGGCGGAGGATCAATGCCATGTGCCGCGAGCCCAAGGTCGTTCTGCGCCCGAAATCCCGGCATGCAGGAATCGACCAGTAGCGACGCGACGTAGTACATCGGCGGTCGTTCGTCCTTGAGATGCGCCTCGATTTCCGTGAGCACGTTGTCGAGACGGTCGCGACGCACCGTGAAATTGAGCGCGCTGAAGTCTGGTTTGTAGAAGGCGCGGCCACCCGTTTCAGGTGGCCCGAAGCTGAAGTCGATGGGTCTGCCGTTGTAGAAGGAGGCGATGTAGCGGCGAGCGTCCTGGTCGGATACAAGCCCCTTGCTAACCAGCTCCCAGTTGCTCGCCAGGCCTTTGAGGACGACCGGCACTCCATCCGCAAGCAATTCAGCCAGTGGAAGGTTTTCGGGGCGGAGACCGGGCAATACGCGGATCTTTCCGGCCACTTCGACCATTTCTTAATTCAACTGGCCGCGGCAGCCGTGTCGGCTTCCGAAGCGTTACGGCGCTGCTTCACCGCCATCAGCGACTTCACGTTCCCGAGTGACGCGATGACCAGATACGCTCCCTGCAGGAATCCGGCGCGATGTAGTCGCAGCAGCGACTCGCCATCGAGCGCGCGGAGCTTCTCCTGGTTGATCGTGTGGAGGCCGTCGAGCGCGTACTTTTCCCGGTCGCTGACGTTCACCTCGAGCTTCACGGGCTCGATGAGCTCGAGTTGTATGAACTGCGCGAACATTGCACGACTGACTTCGAGCCCTTCATGGATACCGCGCAGCACCGTGGCGATATGCTCGAGAAAGGGGGAATTTCCGCCGTGCGGAAGAAAGACCGGTTGTCCTTCCGTGCGACTCACGCGCGGATGGTCGAGATCCACGTGGATGACTGGCTCCTTGCGCATCGCGCCGTCGACCTGCTGTTCCTGGAAACCGATCAGGAAAGGGCCGCGCCCGATGATCCCGGGAAGGTATTTCGCGTTCCAGCGTCCGCCCTCCAGAAAAAGGTTTTCGCCCTCCTGGAAGCCGAGCAGCGCCACGGCCTGAAACTCACCTGTGGCCGGGTCCTTGCGGAAGAAAATCGGGTACTCGCGTTGCAGGTCTGCAAATTCGGTCGGGAAAGTGAGCACGGTGGCCACGTTGTCCGCGAATTCGGCGCCGTAGCGCAGGATGACGCGCAGATCCTGGTGATCGACGTTGTTGAGCAGTGCGTATCGCGCCATGTGTGTATTCGATGTGGTTCCAGTGCCGCTGGCTGCGGCGTCCACGAATCCTACAGCATCTCTGCGAGCGAAAAAAAAGGCCGCAGCTTGCGCTGCGGCCTTTGTCATTACGACAACATGGTCAGATCAGAACTTGTAACGAGCTCCGATGGCGTACCGGGCCGACTGATCCTCCAGGCGGATCATCTGGTTCTCCGAACGGCCGTGCCAGCGAATGTCCTCACTCGTGAGGTTGATGGCATCGAACGACACCGCGAAGTTCTCGGAGAGGTCGTAGCTGACGGTCAGGTCGAACTGCTGGTATGCCTCGACGTAACGCGGGTTACGCGAGCCACCGTTGTTGGCCGACGTCAGGAACTCGTCACGCCAGTTCCACGCCAGACGCGCGCTGAGGCCGAACTTCTCGTACATCAACACCGCGTTCGCCGAGTCGCTGAGACCGGTCAGGGAGAACTGGTTGACGTTCGTCGCGCCGCCGTTGTCGAACGCCACGTCGCCGTTGACGATCGTGTAGTTCGCCAGAACGCCGATGCCACTGTCGCCGAAGAAGTACTGACCGCCGATTTCCCAGCCGTCGATCCCCGCCTCTTCCTGGTTCAACGGTACGTTGACGTTGAAGATGTACAGAGGATCC
>DASTTJ010000215.1:0-6810 GCA_035760205.1 Steroidobacteraceae bacterium
CAAACCGCTGCGCATTCTGCTGGTCGAAGACTCTCCGTTGCTGCGCAGTCGCCTCGAAAGCATGTTGACCCAGTACGCAGGCTTCAAGGTCACCGGCCTTGCTTCGGCCGAGACCGAGGCGGTGGAAAAGCTGGACACGGTTGCCTATGACGTCATCGTGGTGGACGTGGAGCTACGTCCAGGTAGCGGCATTGGCGTCATTCGCGCCGCGCGGGCCCGCAACCCCGAGTCGGACCTTGGCAATCATGTCTCGATAATCGTGCTGACGAACTACGACCTGCCTACCGTGCGTGAGCGTTGCATGGCAGCCGGGGCCGATCACTTCCTCGACAAGATGCGCGAGATCGACCGGCTCATGCCAATCCTGCTGCAGATCGCGGGACGAAAACCCTGAGTTGATTGCCCTGCGCCCGCGCTTCCGCGGACACGCTGCCGCCGGCGGCCTGCATACGGTGTCGAGCGCTTGGCATGGACCGCGCGAGCATGGTGTCCATCGGTGAGCCATCGTCCCCGATGACCATGACGTAACCTTCGCCCTCGGGTTCGATGACCACTTCCACATGTTTCGCCCCGCCGCGCGCAATGATGTTCGTCAGCGTGTCCTGCGCGACGCGAAACAGGCTGAGCAGGGTCGCCGGGTCGAGTTGCAGTACCTCGTCGGGCAGCGTGGTCACGCATTCGATTCCGGCGCGCGCGCAGTGTTCGTCGAAATGGCTGCGCAAGGCCACTGAAAGGCCGAAATGATCGAGCAGCGAAGGACGCAGATCTTCGACCACACGCCGCTTGAGAATCATCGCCTGGTTGAGCATCTGCATCACGGAATCGACCTTGTCACGGCTCTCCGCGTCGAGCGAAGGACCCAGGCGCGACACCAACCATGCCATGTCCATTTTTGCGGCGGTGATCAATCCACCGAGTTCGTCGTGCAACTCTTTGGCGAGCGTCGAGCGTTCCGTCTCCGTTCGCTGCAGGAGGTGGGTAGATAGAGTAGAAAGCTCCTCGGTGCGCGCTGACACGCGCGCCTCGAGCTCCAGGTCACTCTGTTCTTCAGTTTCAGGCATGCCGTGTTTCAAGAATCAAGCTTTCGGCCGATCCTCGAGCAAGGGTTGGGTTAGGTGATTGGATTTCATGACTCATTTCGCCTTGTGGGTGTGGCGCCGGTACAGATTCACCAGCAGACTGACCGCCGCAAGCCATATCGAACGATGCTTCAGGAACGACAGACCTAACTTGCCGACTTTGAACGCACCGATCCCCGCCCAGGGTGATGCGCGCGCGGCGCCCGACAGTTCACGCAGCGAAAGCTCGAGCCACGCGCGCTGCAGACGCATCTCCGCGTCGAGCAGGCGAGCACGTTCAAGCGGCGAGATCATTGGGATCCTTTTCCGAGGGTTCGTTGGCGGCGGCCGGCGGCGGTGCCCGCTGCGCGCGGGACTGCGTCAGGCTGCGCGACAACACTTCGAGATCGAGCCGCAGGCCATCGAGGAACCAGGACATCGAGCCGATATCAGGAGGCGCTTCTGCGCGTTTTGCGGCGAGAAGTGCCCACGCACCGACAATGACGAACGCGGCGATGACCGCGGCGAGCACCGGAATACGCAGGTGTTCGGGCAAAGCGATCGCCAGCAATACCACCCCTCCCCACAGCGCGATGAACAACGCGGCACCGGCCAACACCCGCAGTTGCAACCGCGAGGAGAATGACTGGAGTTCCGCCTGCAGTGCAATGCCGGCCGCTTCCATGCGCGTCTCGAACATGCGCAAAAGGTGAATGGTGAGGGCGCGAGCGGTTCCAGTCTCTTCCTCTTCCGCGGGCGCATCCGCAGACGCATCCGCCGGCACCTCGTTCGGGCCTTCCATCACTTGCGGTTCGCCGACTTGGAGATCAGCAGGGTGAGGACGCCGCCTAACAAGGCCGCGATGGCCATGGCCTGCCAGGGATTGCTGCGCACATAGTCGTCGGCGCGATTGGCCAGCGACTCCGCGACTTCTTCCGCATCCGTGGCCGTCGCCGCGAGCTTGGACTTCGCCTGATTCAGCGTCTCACTGACCCGGGCACGCACCGCTTCGGCCGCTTCACCGCCTTCGGCACCCAGCGAGCTCAGCAGCGATTCGGCTTGCTCGACGATGCGATTCAATTCTTCGATGGCGGGTTCCATGACGGTCTTCGGCTCCGATTTACTGGCAGTAGGCATAGGCAGCTCCTTTGGATCTCACAATGGACCCTGACTCAGGGAGTCACATTCGGATTAGCTGTGTACGGGTTGTAGGATGTCGCCGACACCACGATGGCACACCTGCCGGGCGCGCTGCAATGCGTGCGGCGGGATACTACCGACCGTCTAGTGGAGAAGTGGACGAGTGACGCGACGAGCCCTCCCCTCGAAATGAACTCGCGTCATACGACCACCGGGCCATCCGTCCACCGGCCCCACGGCTGGTGGACGGTGTGGCTCGTAATCCCGGTGGTTTGCACCGCACTCACCGGCTGCCACGTCATTCCCGAAATGCAATTCGCGCGAACGCTGCCCCTTTCGCGTTCGCGTGCACCCGTGGACATCGAAAATGCCGACGGCATGGTCAGCCGCGCCGAGCGCGTGCGAGTGTCACGCAAGCTCGCCGCCACCGGCGACACCGATTTGCTCGACTATCATTTGGCCGCGATGCGCGATATCGGCGCCCCGCCGCTCATCACCGGCAACCAGGTTCAACTGCTGGTGGACGGCCCGCGCACCTATGACGCCATGTTCGCGGCCATCGAGCAGGCACGTCACTACGTACTCGTCGAAAGCTTCATCTTCGAGGAGGCCTCCGCCGGAGAGCGGACATTGAGCGCGTTGCTGGCGCAGGTGGCGCGTCGCGGCGTACGCGTCGCCGTGCTCTATGACGCGGTCGGCTCGCTCACCACCGATAAGGCTTTCCTCGAAACTCTCGGCGACGCTGGCATCGTCCTGTGCTCTTTTAATCCACTCAATCCGCTCGACGAGCGTTTCTCCGGCATCAACCACCGCGACCACCGGAAGATAGTCGTCGTCGACGGTGAGCGCGCGTTTGCCGGCGGCGTGAATTTCAGTCAGGCCTATCACATCGCGTCCAAGCAGGCGCGCCGGCGCGGACTCTCGCAACAGAAAGGACTGCAACAGGGTTGGCGCGACACTCACATCGCCATTCGCGGGACCGCGGCGCGGCATCTGGAAGATCTCTTTCGCGCAACCTGGAAAGGCGCGGAGTGTCCGGCAGAGATTTCGACGCCCGCCAGCGCCCCGGCCGTCGAAGCCGGCAACTCGCTGGTGCAGATCGTCGCCAGCAGTCCCGACGACGACGGCAACGAAATCTATGCGACATTGTTATCAGTGCTTGCGTACGCGCAGAGCCGCATCGACGTAACCATGGCCTACTTCGTGCCGGATGACACGCTCGAGAAGGCGCTCAAGGATGCCGCGTTGCGCGGTGTGAAGGTGCGCATCATCCTGCCCTCATACAGCGATTTCTCCGGAGTGTTCTACGCGGGGCGCGCGCACTATCAGGAGCTGCTCGAGGCCGGCGTCAAACTTTATGAGCTCGAGGATGCGTTCTTACATTCCAAGAGCATCGTCGTCGATGGTGTGTGGTCGTCGATCGGCTCCACCAATTTCGATTGGCGCAGTTTCGTGCACAACAACGAAATCAGCGTATGCGTGATCGGCGAGGGGTTCGCGGGCGAGATGTCGCGCATGTTCGCCACAGACCTCGCCGATTCGAAGGAAATCACACTCGCCGCCTGGAAGAAGCGCGGACTGCGCGAGCGCCTCAAGGAGTGGCTGTGGTTACCGATTCAATACTGGCTTTGATGGGCTGGAGCACGCTCGCCGCGACGGGTGGCCCCATTCTCAAAGGCTAACGCCCGTCTCAATCCGCGTCGCCCGGAAGGGCACGCTCGACGCTGTCCCAGGCTGAGCGAATGGCCTGCTTCGCATCGAGCCACGCCAGTTTCGATTTTCCCTTGGCGACTTCCCACCCTGCTTCCAGGCGCGTCTCGAGGTCTTCGAAGCGGGCATTCGGATTTTCTTCATGCGACTTGTACGCGTACCGGTACGCCGGATCGAAGTCGTCCCACGAATACTTATCGCTGTAGTAAGGCTCGTCCTTGAACGCACCCTGCCAATGGGTGGTGAATCGTTCGATGCGATTCTCGGTTTTCATGGTCATCTCCTGTTGCTGGAAGGCCGCGAAATCGCGGGAGAATCCCACTGTGCCGCCGCGCCACGGGCAAGGCAGTCGGAACCTGGCGCGGATGCCTGTAGGCCAAATAAAACGGGGCCGAAGTGTCACCACTCCGGCCCCGTCGTCATCGCCCGGAAGTCCGGGCCTCGCTTACCGATTACTTCTTGACGTCGAGCTCGTTGTCCACGGACTTGACGTCGTCAACCGCGCGGGCAAGCTCCTCAGCCGTCGACTTCGCTTCCGAAGTGTCGACAAAGCCCGACAGCTGCACCGCGCCTGCGCGCGTCTCAACGTTGATCTGGTGCGCCTTGGTGCGCGGGTCGCCAGCGAGGGCCGTCTTCACCTTGGTGGTGATGACGCCATCGTCAACAACCTGCTCGCCACTACGCTCAGTCGTCTTCACGGTGAGGTTGTTGCGAACGGCGGTCACGCCCTTGGTGCTCTTCGCCACTTCCGAGGCGCGTGTCTTGCTCGCCGAGGAGTCCACGAAGCCGTTCAGCTGAACGGTGCCTTTGAACGTTTCGACGTCGATCTGGTGCGCCTTGGTGACCGGGTCGGCAATCAACGCCGCCTTCACCATACCCGTGGTGACGGTGTCATCCACCTGCTCACCGGCGGACTTGGTCGTACGCGTGGACGCGCAAGCGACCATCGCCAAAGTGGCGACCAGTACGACCGCACTGAAAAAGCCTTTCGATTTCTGCATAAAAACCTCTTATCTCCGAGCCGTATTGGCTATGAAACTGACGATTGCGAGAATCAGAAAGACGAAGAAAAGAATCTTCGCGATTCCCGCTGCGCCCGCAGCGATGCCGGCAAAGCCGAACACGGCCGCGATCAGCGCGATGACAAAAAATATGACTGCGTAGTGAAGCATCGATATCTCCGCGTTGTTGACACCGCTTCTCGGTGCCGGCGAAACGCATCATCACTTTTCTGCAATGGGGGAGATGCAGGGTGGCGTGCGGAACGCACGTAGGTGTCCACCCACGCGGCTGTAAGCCGCCGGGATTACGCATGTGAGGAATCGGGGAAAGCCCTCGTTTGCGGGTGCGCCTCAGTCGTCGGCGAGCTCGACAACCTCGTCGCACTGGCGTGCGAGTATTGGATCGATGCGCCGGGAGTCGCCGGCGCCTAACAAAACGACTCCGTCATAGGATTCGATGCGCTGGCGGAGCTGGGCGACATTGAGGTTGGGGAAACGCCCGGAATCTTCGGTATTCAGATCCGCGCTGCCGAACAGGTCGTCGGTGTCGTCGAGCAGCAATACTGCATCCGATGCCTCGGCGGCCTTGAACAGCGCGTCCAGGTTTTTCTCCGTATCGCCCACGTACTGGCTGACGATGCGGTCGAGGTCGATCTGGAACAGGTCGGCCGACAGTTCATGTGCGAACAGCTGCGCCGCGAGAAGTTTGTTCTTCCCGGAATGACAGGTGAACAGCACGCGCAATCCTTTCCGGGCACCGCTTTGGGTATCGTCGACTTTGGCGCGACGGGTCGCCAGCAGGCGATCGAGCACCGGGCGCAATTCTATGTCGTGCATCAGCCGAAGCCCCGGCCGGGAAACTGCGCCTTGAGCACGGGACGCCAGTGGTCTTCCGCCAACCGGCGGAAACCCGTGCCACTTGGATGAATTTCGTCGGCCCAGTGCACGTTGTCCACGGGCAGCGCATTTCGCATGTCGACCACCAAGAAGCGCGGACGGGCGGCGGCCAATGCCATGAGCCGCGCATGCAGTTCATCGACCAGGTAACGCGCCAGGTCGCAGCCCTCGCTGTCGGGGTCGATACCCTTGGCGAGAAGCACCGGACGCATCCAGGGCCCAGCCTTGCCCAACCCGAACGGCCCGGTGGCCTTGCGACCCGTGGGCTGGAAATAGCAGTAGCTGTGCGCCACGACGACGCACTTGGGACGCAGCGCGTCGCGTGCATCGAGCAGGCGGGCGTATGCCGCGACGATATCGTCGAGCACGGTAGTTAGTGCGGACAGTTTCACGGCGCTTTGCCAGACAGCGCCCGTCGTCTTCTTGTTGAGCACTTTCGCGAGTTCGCGGGATACCAGGTCGTTGCCGCCGGCGCTCATGAGCAGCGCATCCACGGGATAGTTCTTGAAGTAGTACTTGAGCTTCTTGAGCTGCCCGCTGCCCGAGCCCAGGATCTCGCGCGCCTCATCGCCGTTGTGTTCGAGTCGCAAGATCGAGAAGTCGCTCATCATCTCGATGTAGTCGGCGATGTTGGAATTCAGCGGGTAACTGAACCAGGAATCGCCCTCGGTCAGCATGATCAGTCGTTGTGGAAACTGCTTGATGCTGGCGGCGAACACCGCCTGCTTCGGACGCACTTCGGAAACCCGCTTGACCGGCTTCGGCATATCACTACCCTCCCTGTGTCTTTCTGCATCGCACTATACTCTCCATACCGCAACTTCCATGTTCACTTCAATACGCGACGCTCGTGCAATTTCGAAAACCATGCGAAAAGTCCTAACAACTCGACTAAGGGGAAACTCTTACATGCGATCAATGCTGATCTCCTTGTTAGCGCTGGCCAGCGCTGCCGCCGTGGCGGCGCCCGGTCTCACCACACCCGCTACCGCCACGGTGGGGTC
>DASTTJ010000216.1:0-2168 GCA_035760205.1 Steroidobacteraceae bacterium
GGCGTCCTCGCCTATTGCGGCCACGACATTCACGATCTGGCGCGCCACGCCACATTCGAAGAAACGTGCTATCTGCTGTGGCACGCCCGCCTGCCCAACCGCGCCGAGCTTGGCGACCTGCAGACCCAGCTCGCGGCGGCCCGCCCTCTGCCCGAAGCGATCATCCGGCTGATGAAGATGCTGCCGCCGTCAGAAGGGATGGACGCGCTGCGCACGCTCACCTCGGCGCTCGGCCATTACGATTCCGACGCGCACGACAACTCGCCGCAGGCGGCCTATCGCAAGGCGGTTCGGCTCACCGGTCAACTCTCGACCATCGTCGCCACGTGGGGACGCATGCAACAGGGCGGCGGGCCCGTGGCGCCGGATCCGGTGATGGGCCAGGCGGCGAATTTTCTCTACATGCTGTCCGGCACGCGTCCCAACCCCACGGCGATCAAGGCGATGGACATCGCGTTGATCCTGCACGCCGACCACGAGCTCAACGCCTCGACGTTCGCCGCGCGCGTGGCCGCGGCCACGCTCACCGACATGCACTCCGCCATCGTGGCCGGCATCGGCGCGTTGAAGGGCCCGCTGCACGGCGGCGCCAACGCCGAAGTGATGAAGATGCTGCTGGAGATCGGCCAGGACGCGCCAGCCGAACGCATCGATGCGTACATCAGGGGAAAGCTGGCGAAAAAGGAAAAGATCCCCGGCTTCGGTCATCGCGTTTACCACACGGAAGATCCGCGCGCGACGCACCTGAGAAAGATGTCGAAGGAGCTGGGGCACAAGGCCGGCAACACGAAATGGTATGAAATGAGCGAGCGCATCGAAGCGATCGTCAAAGGCGAGAAGACACTCTACCCGAACGTCGACTTCTATTCGGCGTCGACGTACTACACGATGGGCATTCCGATCGATCTCTACACGCCGATTTTCGCGGTCAGCCGCATCAGCGGCTGGACCGCCCACGTGCTCGAGCAGTATGCGAACAACCGCTTGATTCGCCCGCGCGCGGACTACACCGGTCCTACATACCCGCAGACGTGGATCCCTCTGGAACAGCGCTGATTATTTGCAAGTGGTCGCGCGTGGCGCCCTTGACCGCGGCCAGGTGAATGCTGCGATCGAAGGTGGCGAGCGCGCCGCCTGCCGACACTGCCAGGCCAAGGAGGTAGGCATCGGTGACTTGCTTGTGCCCTCGGATGTACGCCGGGTCGAAAACGCTCTCGTCGCAGAGCGAGATGGCGCTCGGCCAGTAGCGGTGGCCGCCGCCGGCGCGTAGCTTGGCCAGCATCGGGACGATATCGGCCGGACGGTGCGGAGGATTGGTGAAGGTCGGGCTCGTGAGAATTCGGACCAGCCCGTTTTCGGTGATGGCGCACGTCGCCCAGCCCTGCTTCCGGTGATCCTCGAACCAGTCGTGCGCGATCTCGTGATGGATGTGGCCGGGATCGAAGAGTGCGACGAGAACGCTGACGTCAAGCAGCGCAACCACTGGCGCTACTCGTCATCTCGCAGCTGGTTGATCAGCTCAACAGTCAACGCTGGAGAGCCTGCGGCGCGAGGTGGAAGCAGCGGTACGCCGTTGCGAACCTTCGCGCTGCCTTTCGGGCGTTCCAGCGCTTTTCGAGCCAGGCCCGACAGGACCTTGCCCGCCGGCAACCCGTTAGCCGCTGCAATCTCCTTTACCGCCAACAACACATCGTCATCGATATCCAAGGTTGTCCTCACGGGCGGATCATCACGCATCACGCATCAGATGTCAAGCTGACCGAGGTCGGCGAACGAGGGCGCGCCCCAGCGGGGTGAAGTGCTAGGCTCGGTGATCGGACTGAGGAGCCCATGATGAAGACACTAGTTTGCGCCGGTCTGTTGGTCGCAGCGCTGGCCGTGGCGCCCGCGCATTCGCAGGAGCTCGGCACCATCACTTTCCCGACCTCCGGCGCGCCTGCCGCGCAGGCGGCCTTCCTCGAGGGCGTCAAGAGCCTTCACAGCTTTCAGTTCGACGAAGCCGCGGTGGCCTTCCAGCGCGCGCAGAAAACCGATCCCACGTTCGCCATGGCCTACTGGGGCGAGGCGATGAGCCACAACCATCCGCTGTGGGCGCAGCAGGATACGGCGGCGGCGAAAGCGATCCTCGAAAAGATCGCGCCGACGCTCGACGCGCGGCTCGCAAAAGT
>DASTTJ010000217.1:0-4925 GCA_035760205.1 Steroidobacteraceae bacterium
TGGGGAATCAGCGCCAGAGGACCAGTATCCAGATCACTGCCAGTAAAAGCAGTGACGTGAGTACCGCCGCGGATCCAATGTCCTTGGCGAGACCCGATAACGTGTGACGCTCGAGCCCGATGCGATCGACGGTCGCTTCGATGGCGCTGTTGAGCAACTCGACGATGAGCACCAGGAACATGGGCGCGATCAGCAATGCGCGTTCGATGCCATTGCGCCCTAACCATAGGCCCAGTGGAATGACCACCACTGCCAGTGCGAGTTCCTGCCGAAAGGCCGCCTCTTCGCGAAACGCACCTGAGAAACCCTTCATGCTGGCCCCGAAGGCACGGAACATTCGCGTGAAGCCGGTGGGTTTCTGCCGATCGCCGGTATCGTTCATGCGCGCGACTGTACCAGAGGAGGTGATCCTGTTTTCTGACGGACGCCGTCGCTTCGACGGCGTTTTCCTATGTGGGGCGCAGCCCCTGAGAATCTTTCCAGGTCAGATCGAGCTGACGTGCGGCACGGACGTCATCCAGGCGGCGTACGGTCATGGTGTGCGGCGCCGACTTGACGAGATCGGCCTGGGTCTCGGCCTCCTTCAGGATCGACGCCATCGCATCGATGAAGCCATCGAGCGCCTCCTTGCTCTCGGTCTCGGTGGGCTCGATGAGCAGGCACTCGGGCACCAGCAGCGGGAAGTAGGTAGTGGGCGCGTGGAAGCCGTAGTCGAGCAGGCGCTTGGCGATATCCATCGCCGAGACACCGAGTTCGTTCTTTTGCTTCTTCGCCGTGATGATGAACTCATGGCTGGCCCGGCGCGTCGGGTACGCCGGATCGAATCCCGCTTTCGCCAGCTGCGCCATCAGATAGTTGGCGTTCAGAGTCGCAAACTCTCCTACACGGTGCATACCCTCGCGGCCGAGCATGCGCATGTAGATGTAGGCACGCAGCAGCACGCCGGCGTTGCCCATGAATGCCGAGAGACGCCCGATGGATTGCGGCAGGTCTTTTTCGCTGAGCCAGCGGTACTTGTCGCCGTCTTTGCCCACCACCGGAATTGGCATGAAAGGCAGAAGACGCGAGCTCACACCGACGGAACCCGCGCCGGGTCCGCCGCCGCCGTGCGGCGTGGAGAAGGTCTTGTGCAGGTTCATGTGGATGACATCGAAGCCCATGTCGCCCGGGCGTACTTTGCCGAGAATCGCATTGAGGTTGGCGCCGTCGTAGTACAGCAGGCCGCCCGCGTCGTGCACGATCTTCGCCACTTCCTTGATGCGACGTTCGAACACGCCGCAGGTGGAGGGATTCGTCAACATGATGCCGGCGGTGTTGGGGCCCACGGCGGCCTTCAACGCCTCGACGTCCACGTCGCCTTCATCGTTGACGGGGATTTCCCTGACCACGCAGCCGCACATGGTGGCGGTGGCGGGATTGGTGCCGTGCGCCGCGATGGGCACGATGATTTCGTTGCGGGCGAGATCGCCGCGCGAGCGGTGATACGCCCGGATCATCGCGACGCCAGCGAATTCGCCGTGTGCGCCGGCCATGGGCGAGAGCGCCACGCCCTGCATGCCCGTGACCTCCTTCAGCATCTCCTGCAATTCGTACATACAGGCGAGGAACCCCTGGCCCAGCGAATCCGGCGCCAGCGGGTGACGGTTGAGAAAGCCCGGCAGCATCGCGAACGAATTACACGCCTTCGGGTTGTACTTCATCGTGCACGAACCCAGGGGGTAGAAATGAGTATCGATGGAGAAGTTGAGTTGTGAAAGCTTGGTGAAGTGACGCACGACTTCGAGCTCGCTCACTTCCGGCAGCATCGCCGGCTTTTTCCGGCGGAGGTTTTCCGGGATATCGGCGGCGATCTCGTTGGGCGTGTCACGCTCGGTCGGCCACTGGCCAAACGCACCGCGACCGGGACGCGAGTATTCGAAGATGATCTTTTCGGGATGTTTCTGCATTGCCATGTGGGTTTCTTTCCTAACTCTTGGCCCTTAAGCGGCGCGCACGGCGGCTTTGAGAGTTTCGTTGAGCGCATCGGCGTAGACCTGGATGTCCGCGTGAGTGCGCGTCTCGGTCGCGCACACCAGCAGCGCATTTCCAAGCTCCGGATAGTCGCTCGACAGATCGAATCCGCCGACAATGCCGCGACTCGCGAGCTCGGCGATCACGGGAGCGACCGGGCGGTCGAGCAGCAGCACCGCTTCGTGGAAGCGCGCACCGTCGAATGCAAGCTTCACGCCCTTGATGCGCGTGAGCGCGGCCACCAGCTCGTTGGTGCGCACGTGCGATTCGTTCGCCACGCGCGAGAGGCCCTCCGGCCCTAACAAACTGAGATAGATCGTGGCGGCCGTGACCAGCAGACCCTGGTTGGTGCAGATGTTCGAAGTGGCCTTGCCACGGCGTATGTGCTGCTCGCGCGCCTGCAGCGTCAGTGCGAAGCCCTGCTGGCCGTTCGCATCGACGGTGCGGCCGACGATCCGGCCCGGCATCTGGCGCACATATTCCATGCGTGTGGTGAGGAATCCCGCGTACGGACCACCCGAAGACAATGGCACGCCGAGCGGCTGGCAATCGCCGCAGGCGATGTCGGCGCCCGCAGAGCCCCACTCGCCCGGCGGCTTCAGAATGGCGAGCGAGGTCGGATTCACCGAACCTATGACGAAGATGCCGTTGGCATGTGCCCAATCGGTGGTGGCATCCACGTCTTCGAGCACGCCGAAGAAGTTAGGTTGCTGGATGACGATGGCGGTGATGTCTTCGCCCTCGTATTTCTTCAGTTCGGCGACGGAAAGATGTCCCTTCGGGCACGGCACTTCCTCGAAGCGCACACCCTGACCCGTGGCCGTGGCCACCGCCACCTTGCGGTAGTTCGGATGCACGGTCGTGGGCATGAGGATGCGTTGCGTTTTGGATTTCCTGTGCGCGCGGATTGCCATGAGCGACGCTTCGGCCACTGCCGAGCCGCCGTCGTACAGCGACGCGTTCGAGACTTCCATGCCGGTAAGCGAGGAAATCATCGTCTGGTATTCATAGATGAGCTGCAGCGTGCCCTGCGACGCTTCGGCCTGGTACGGCGTGTAGGCGCTGTAGAACTCGCCCCGCGTGGTCACGGCCCACACCGCTGATGGAATGTGATGTTCGTAGGCGCCGGCGCCGATGAAATTGAGTGGCGTGCCGTCCTGCGCGGCGCGCGCCATCATGAGCTTGCCGGTATGCATTTCATTCAACGCATCCGGAATGCCAGCCAGCGACTCGATGCGCAGCTCCTTCGGTATCTCGTCGAACAGGTCCTCAATTTTCTTCGCCCCAATGGCAGCGAGCATGTCGCTGACATCCTTGGGCGTGTGCGGATTGAACGGCATGGATCAGCCCTCCGCGTCGAGATGCGCCTGGTATTCGGCGGCGCTCAGCAATCCGGCCGGCGCGCTGCCCGGCTTGAGTCGCATGATCCAGCCGGCGCCATAAGGTTCGGAATTTATTAACTCCGGCTGGCTGCCAAGCGCGGCGTTGCCTTCCACGACGGCGCCCGCGACCGGCGCGTACACATCAGAGGCGGCCTTTACGGACTCCACGACGGCGAAACTATCGCCGGTCTTGAGCGCCTTGCCGGCTTCCGGCACTTCGACGAACACGAGGTCACCGAGCGCGCCCTGCGCGTGGTCGGTGATGCCCACTTCGACGTTGCCATTGGCGAGCGAGCGAACCCACTCGTGCGACTTGGTGTACTTCAGATCCGCCGGGACGTTGCTCATGAACTTGCTCCGAAAAAATGGACTAACTGACGAGTATCTTGCCGTGACGCACGAACGGGGCTTTCACCACGCGCGCGTTCAATAACTTGCCGCGAACATCGACCTGCACGACCGATCCAGTGGCGCGCGGCACGCGTGCCAGCGCAATGGATTTTTCCATCGTGGGAGAAAACGTGCCCGAGGTGATTTCGCCGTCACCGGCGCTGGTCACCACTTTCTGGTGGCCGCGCAACACGCCGCGATCCTCGAGCAACAGCGCCACGATCTTTTTCTGCGGGCCTGCGGCTTTCAGCGCCTCGAGTGCCTGGCGGCCGATGAAGTCATGCGCGGGATTGTCAAATGACACCGTCCAGGAGAGTCCCGACTCGAGCGGGTTCTGGTTCTCGTCCATGTCGTTGCCGTAGAGATTCATGGCGGCTTCGAGGCGCAACGTGTCGCGGGCACCCAGGCCCGCGGATTTCACGCCGTGCTCGTTCAGGGACCGCCACACGCCCGCGGCTTCGCCCGCCGGCAGCATGATTTCGAAACCGTCTTCGCCGGTGTAGCCGGTGCGCGCGACGAACCAGGGTCCGAGTTCGCGGCCAAAGAAGATTTCCAGCGCGAGCGCCGCGTCGCGGTGTTCGGCGGGCAAAAGCCCGGCCACCTTGGCGCGCGCGTTCGGGCCCTGCACGGCGAGCATGGCGAGGTCGGCGCGTTCGGTGAGCTCGACGCCGAACTGCGGTGCGATACCCCGCATCCAGGCGAGATCCTTGTCGCGCGTGCCGGCGTTGACCACTACGCGGAACCAGCTCTCGGTCAGGAAGTAGACAATGAGATCGTCGATGACGCCGCCGGACTCATTCAACATGCAGCTGTACAGCGCCTTGCCGGGCTGGGTCAGCTTGGCGACGTCGTTGGCCAGGAGACGCGAGAAGAAGTCGCGCACTCGCGGACCGCGAGCGTCGATGACACACATATGAGACACGTCGAAGATGCCGGCATCGCGGCGCACCGCGTGGTGCTCTTCGATCTGCGAGCCGTAGTTGACCGGCATGTCCCAACCGCCGAAATCCACCATGCGAGCACCCTGGCTCACATGCAGGTCATATAAAGGTGTGCGTCTGCCCAAGAACTTCTCCCCGGATGGTCCGCAGCCACCCAAATAAAAAAGGACGGGAAATGGGGACATCCTTCATTTTTTTGTAA
>DASTTJ010000218.1:0-9165 GCA_035760205.1 Steroidobacteraceae bacterium
GCCGCTGGCGACGGTGGTGATTGGCGGGTCGCCGATGACGACAAGTCTTTCATCGAGCCGCGGCTATGAAACTCAGAACCTGCGGAGATCGCGAGGTTTCCCGCGAGATCTCCGCAGCCTTCTTCGTTACTACTTGGCGCCCTCGCGCAAAGTGGCCGCTAGGGCGTCACTTTCCTTCGCGGCGGCGCGCAAGTTCTGAGAGATCTTCTCGCAGTGGCGCACGATGCCATCGTGATTCACCTTCGAAGACCCAGCACCGCCCTTGTGCATCTTGGCCATGTTGTCGTGCCTGTCTGCGCTCGCACGAAGATCGGCAGCCTGCTTTTCGTAGGTCACCGCTAAAGCGGCCGGGTCATCGGCAGGAGCGTCTGCTGCAAACGCGGCGGAACCCAACATCGCCGCAGCGATCAGGCCCAATAACATTCCCTTTCCAATCCCCAATGAAAGTCCAGTGCTTCGCATAACGCCTCCAATGAATGACGAGCAATCGTATGAAATGATCGCGTGTCGTACGTCAGCAAGAATACGTACACGCGTAGGTGCCAGGACGATGTGAGATGCGTGCTGGCGATTCGGCAATGAGCGCCTGATCGAAGATGGTGCAGATGCGCTTGAGGCTCGGAGGTGGCAAGCACGCTGGACTATCTAGACGACCCGACGCCGACCACGTCATGCATGCCGTGCACGCGCGTTGCTCCGCGCATCGCTAGCGTATCGCCGCTCGATTGCTCATGGCCTTGACTGCTTCCAGTGCCACTAACGGAATACATCCAAGCGCGAGCGTCAGCGCGCAGTCGGCAAGGCTCAGTGGACCAATCTGAAAAAGTTGCTGCATCGCGGGGATGTGGTGCATCGCGAGTTGCACGACCACCGACGCGACGACAACCGCCAGCAATTTCAGGTTCGTGAAGATGCCAACCTTCCAGAATGGTCGTCTGGCATCGCGCGCGGCGAAGGCCCGGAACAGCTCCCCGAACACAAGCGCCGAGAAGGCGAGGTTTCGTGCGGCCTCCAGGCCGCGGGCATCGAGTGCCCACACATAGACTCCCACTACAATCGCGGTCTGCAGCAACGCCGTAAACGCAATGGCTCTCCACTCTGGCTTTCCGAGAATGGGCTCCGCAGGGTTGCGTGGCGGGTCGCGCATGACATCCGGGCCCGGCGGGTCGGTGACGAGTGCGAGCGCGGGCGCGCCATCGGTCACGAGGTTTATCCACAACAGATGGAGCGGCAGCAATGGCAGGGGCAGGCCCGCTGCGGCCGCAACCAGCATGATCGTCAACTCCGCGGCGTTACCGGAAAGCAGATAGACCAGCGTCTTGCGGATGTTGTCGAATATGCCGCGGCCGGCTTCGACCGCGGCGACGATACTCGCGAAATTGTCGTCCGTGAGGACGATATCGGCCGCCTCTCGTGTCACTTCCGTGCCGGTCCGCCCCATCGCGATCCCGATGTGCGCCTCGCGCAGAGCAGGTGCGTCGTTGACTCCATCGCCAGTCATGGCGACTACGTGTCCTCGTGATTTCCAATGACGCACGATGCGAAGCTTGTCTTCGGGTGTCGCGCGCGCGTGCACGCGGTTCTCGCCGGATTCACCGTCGGTGATCAACCCGAGTTCGCGTGCAATCGCGGTAGCCGTGACCGGATGATCACCGGTAATCATGACTGTCTGGATACCGGCGGCACGCGCGAGCGCGATGGCTTCAATCACTTCAACACGTGGAGGATCGGCAAATCCGATGAGGCCCAGTACCTCCAGATCCTTCTCCGCCTTCTCGCTACCGAGTGCGATGGCCAGGACGCGTAACCCGCGTTTTGCCATGTCATCGAGAGCCGCGCTCAAATTGTCGGGGACGGCGCGCGCAACCGAAAGTAACGATTCCGCCGCACCTTTCACATACAGCACGCCGTCGGCTCGCAGGATCGACATCCGCTTGCGGTCGGAATCGAACGGATTCACATCGACGCGCTGCCTTGCCACTTCAATGTCCCGGCGATGGATGCCGCGCTCGGCCGCCGCCACCAGAATTGCGATTTCGGTGGGGTCGCCGATGCCAGAACGGGCATCGGTGCCAAGCTCGGCGTCGCTGCACGCTGCGGCGGCATCGATGAGCTTGTGATGATCCGCTCCCCAGACTTCACGCACGGTCATGACACCCGTCGTGAGTGTTCCCGTCTTGTCAGTGCAGATCACCGTCGCGGAGCCGAGCGTCTCCACCGCGAGCAGTCGCCTGACCAAGGCATGTCGCGCGGCCATTCGCTGCACGCCGACCGCCAGTGCAATCGTGACTACTGCGGGGAGCCCCTCGGGCACGGCCGCCACGGCGAGCGAGACGGCCGACATGAAAATCTCTACGGCCGGAATATCGCGTGCCGTTCCGAGCCCGGCAACAATGGCGACGATGCCAACGCAGGCGATGAGAAGTATCCGACTCACAGTGGTGAGCCGCACCTGCAATGGTGTTGCCTCATCCTCGACGGTCGCGAGCAGATGGGCGATGCGCCCCAGCTCCGTTCGCATTCCAGTCGCCGTTACCTCTGCGACACCAGATCCCGTGGAGACGGCGGTACCCGAAAAGACTCGATTGCGCCGCTCGGCGAGTGGCGCGTCTTCCCGCGTGGGCGCGGTGCTCTTCTGCGCTGGCAGGCTCTCTCCGGTGAGAGCCGCTTCGGAGGTGCTCAAGGCATGCGCTTCAAGCAGAAGTCCGTCGGCCGCGACAATGTCGCCGGCTTCGATCAAGAGAATATCGCCTGGGACCACGCCCGCTGCCGGGATGGCCTCAGCCTTGCCGCCGCGCACTACGCGGGCACGCGGGGCAGTCATCGCGCGCAGGGCATGAATTGCACGCTCCGCGCGGTGTTCCTGGAAGAACCCGACAACACCATTGATCAGCACGATTGCACCGATTGCAATTGCATCGGCGACTTCACCAAGCCACGCGGAGACCACGCAGGCCACGACCAACAGCACGACCAACGGACTCGCGAACTGTGAACGCAGCAACTTCCAGACCGATGTCGGTTGCTGACGCGCCAATTCATTGGGTCCTGATTGCGCCAGGCGCGTTGCCGCCTCGTCCGCGCTGAGCCCGATGGGCTGGGCGTTCATGCGGTAGTGACTGGAAGCGCTTCGGCAAATTGGCGGCGACGCCAAATCGCGTAGACCGCCGGCAACACGAGCAGCGTGAGGAACATGCAGGACCACAGTCCGCCGACCACGGGGGCCGCGGTGCGCGCGGAAAGATCGGCGCCGACTCCCGATTCAAACAGCAGGGGTGCGAGGCCGAGCACAGTCGTCGCCACGGTCATCAGCATCGGGCGAAGGCATTTCGAGGCACCCTCGATCACGGCGCTGTCGACATTCTCGCGCGTGCGCAGTCGGCCCGCCGCGCGCCATTCATTGAAAGACTGGTCAAGGTAGACAATGACGACGATGCCAGTCTGCGCCGCCACCCCGCCTACCGCGATGAGGCCCACCCAAACTGCGGTAGACAGGTTGTAGTCGAGCAGGGTCAGCAACCACACGCTGCCGGCAATGGCGAACGGAAGACTGAGGAGCACCAGCCAAGTCTGCATCCATCCGCGCAGCGAGAGGTACAGAAGCGCAACGATGAGCAAAAATGTGAGTGGCAACACGACGCGCATGCGCGCCTGCATCTCCGCCATGAATTCGTATTGGCCCGTCCACTGCAGGCGATAGCCTGCGGGCAGGACCAGTCCATCGGTCACTAAAGCCTTCGCGTCGTTGACCCAACCGCCGAGGTCGCGCTCCGCGCTGTTGATGTCGGCGAAAACATATCCCACCAACACTCCGTTCTCATCCTTGATCATCGGTGGGCCGGAAACCACGCGTACGTCCGCGAGTAGACCTAGCGGCACGGCGCTGCCGGACTGCTGCCAAGGCTGAACAGCGTTGTCGGCTTCTGCATTCCCACCACTCATGGGTGCGGCGCCTGAAGATCCGGTGCTCGGGCTCACACCGCCACCACCCATGCCCCCCATGGCATCCATTCCGCCGGGGCTCGAGCGCGCTGTCGGCGATGCACTGGCTCCCCGGCCCGAATTCGATCCTCCAAGCGCCAGGGCCTGAGGCTCGGAAATCGGTACCAACAAAGCACGCAAGGCTTCGGGGTCGGCACGAAAGTCAGCGGCATAACGAACGTTGACGGAGTAACGGGCGCGGCCATCGATCACTGTCGAGATCGGCATCCCCCCGATGGCCGCTTCGACAACGTCGAGGACTTCGCGCATCGAGAGTCCGAATCTGCCGATCGCCTCGCGGTCCGGAATGATGTCGATGTACTCGCGACCGGTCTGCCGCTCGGCGAACGTGCTGCGTGTCCCAGGGACCTGACGCAGCAGTCCCTCGAGCTCAAGGCTCACGCGCTCGATGCCGGCGAGATCCGGACCGAACACCTTGACGCCCACCGGCGTGCGCACGCCGGTGGTCAGCATGTCGATTCGAGTGCGAATGGGTGGTGAGATCGCCATCTGATAACCCGGCATGCGCAGGGCGACATCCAGATCTCGCGTGAGCTCTGCTTGTGTTCGCGCTCGCTTTTCAGGCCAGACCGTTCCGAGCGCCGCCGCGAGCCATCGTGGCGCCCAGCCGCTGTACCAACGCGGGAAGCGCTGCGACGGCCATTCCTCGCGCGGATGCAGCATGACGACCGATTCATTCATGTCGAGTTGCGCAGGATCTGTTGCCGTCTCGGCGCGGCCCGCTTTGCCATGCACGGAGGCCACTTCCGGAAAACTCATGATGATGCGGTGCTGGGCATTGAGGGCGCGGCGCGCCTCTTCGATGGAAATGCCGGGAAAGGTCGTTGGCATCACCAGCAGCGAGCCCTCGTCGAGCGGGGGCATGAACTCGGAGCCCAGGCGCAGGAAGATGGGCACCGTCGCGAAGACGACGACGGCCGCCGCCGCCGTCACGAGCCGGCGGCGGCGCACGACCCGCGTGGCAATCGGTAGATAGACGCGCGCCAGAAAGCGGTTGACCGGGTTCTCGTTCTGCGTGCGAATCCGCCCGCGCAGCAGCAAAATCATCAACGGCGGTGCAAGTGTGATCGACAGCAGGGCCGCAGCGAACATGGCAAGCGTCTTGGTATAGGCCAGCGGCTCGAATAGCCGTCCGGCCTGGCCGGCCAAGGTAAAAATCGGCAGGAAACTGACGGTGATCAGCAGCAGAGAATAGAAAATCGGGCGGCCGACTTCCTTGCAGGCATCGATGATGACTCGCCGCCGGTCGGCACTCGGTGCGGCAGCGGCGAGACGGGTATGGGCGTTCTCGATGAGTACGATCGCAGCATCGGACAGCTCGCCGATGGCGATCGCAATGCCGCCCAGCGCCATGATGTTGGTAGTCAGGCCCAGGTATCGGATGCCGATGAACGAAAGCAGCACGGACAGCGGCAAAATGATGATGACGATGAGCGCGGAGCGCGCGTGCATGAGAAACACGAGACAAATGACCGCGACGACAATGGCCTCTTCGATCAGCGTCAGGCGCAGAGTGGCAACGGAGCCGAGAATCAGTTCCGAGCGGTCGTAGGTTGCTACGAGCCGGACGCCTTCAGGCAGAGCGAGCTCGCGAATCTGTACCTTGAGGGCCTCGATGACGTCGAGAGCGTTTGCTCCCAGGCGCATGACGACGATGCCGCCGGCCGCATCGCCACGGCCGTTCCAGTCGGCAGCTCCGCGGCGGATGTCGGAACCGAATTGCACTCCAGCGACGTCGCGCACGCGGATGGGCACACCTCCCGGAGCAACACCCACAACGCTTTGCTCGATATCCTCCAGCGAGCGAACGTATCCGCGCCCGCGGACGACGTACTCCCGGCCAGCCATCTCGAGGACCCGGGCTCCCACTTCGGCGTTGGAGTCACGCACCGCGCGAATCACGTCGGCAGGTTTGATGCCGTAAGCGGTCAGTTTGTTAGGGTCGAGCAGCACCTGGTACTGGCGCTCGTAACCACCCAGCGAAGCGACTTCCGCGACGCCTTCGGTGCCTTGCAGGGCCGGGCGCACGGTGAAGTCCTGCAACGCGCGCATCTCGGCCAGGTTCAACTTGCCGCTCGTATCCTCGAGCACGTACTGAAAGACCCAACCGACTCCGCTTGCGTCGGGCCCGAGTGTCGGCGCCACGCCGGCCGGCATTTGTTGTTGTGCACGACCGATCTGTTCGGTTACGCGCGTCCGCGCCCAATAGATGTCGGTGTCCGAGCCGAAGATCGCGTACACGAAACTCATGCCGAACATGGAATAGCCGCGTACGGCGCGCACACCGGGCGTGCTTTGTAGTGCACGCACCAGTGGATAGGTGATCTGGTCTTCGACGAGATCGGGGCTCCTGCCCATCCACTCGGTGTAGACGATGACCTGCGGGTCTGAGAGATCAGGTATGGCGTCGAGCGGAGTCTTGCGAACCGAGTCGGCAGCCCAGAGCGCAAGGATCAACACACCGCCGAATACGATCCAGCGGTGCTGCGCCGACCACTCGATGATGCGTTCGATCATCGTCAGCCGCCGTGGCCGGAATGTTCGTCTTTGGCAGGCACTTCGCTGGCGGGTGCTTTCTCGGGCGCGGGAGCGGAGGGCTTGGAATGTCCAGCGTGAGCAGGCGCCGCTCCAGAGGCTCGAAGGCGGCTTTCCGAATCGATCAGGAAAACACCCGATATCACTACCTCGTCGCCCGCCACGATCCCATCGAGAATTTCGACTCGGTCGGCAAAGCGCGCGCCGACCTTGACCGTGCGAGGATCGAGAGTTCCTTCACCGGTGCGCACGAATACATGCTGCGATTCGCCAATATCGACGATGGAATCTCGTGGCACTGTCAGAGCATCGCTAGTCGACGATGCGAAAGAGGTCACGCCATACACCCCCGGTCGAAGCTCGGTGGCTGAGTTGTCGATCGCGAACCGCACGCGCACGGTACGGGTTCGCTCCGTGAGCGTCGGGTAAATGAATTCAACCGCCGCATCTATGGCGCCGCGGTCCGAACCCGGAAACTGCAACGCGCCCTTGCTGCCAATGGTTATGCCGGCTGCCTCAGCCTCGGGGACTTCGGCGATTGCCCAGACTTGCGACAAGTCGGCAATCGTCATGAGTTCGGTGGAAGGATCGACGGCCGTGCCTACCGTGACGCCGCGGCGAAGCACGATACCTGCGCGCGGTGAGGTGATCGTGGTGAGGCGCTGGACCGTTCCCGACTTCTCGAGCCGGTCGATGTCGCCTTCGCTGAGCCCAAGTACCTTCAGACGCGTGCGCCCGGCGGATTGAACGGCGCTCCCCGGAGTTGCTGCACTCCGCTGCCACGCCGAGAGGTACTCTGTCTGCGAAGCGAATAGCTCCTGGGAAAATACCGAGGCTAGTGCAAGGCCGGGACGTACGCGGTCGCCGGTGTTGACGTGGAGTTGCTCCACCCATCCCGACACCCGTGTGTGAATGTGCGAGAGGCGGCTCTCATCCGGTGTGATCACAGTAGGATAGCGGCCACTGCGACCGAGTCGCTCACGGCTGACAGTCTCGAATTGCACTCCGAGTTGAGCCAGCTTCGCGGGATCGATCTTGATCGCCGTGCGCACAGCGCCCGACGGTTGCGCATCGGGAACCGCGGCGGTTGGAAAATGCGGGGCAATCGCCGTCTGACTGTGATGGCGCGTGAAGGGCCATCCGTGCCGCGCGTCCTGCACCCACAGAATCCCCCCGAGCGCGACGATTGCCGCGCCGAAGCCGAGCGTAAGTGTGAGCCATGACTTGCGGGGCGGTGAGATCATGGGGCTTCCTCCGTCGATGATTTGCGCCCCAGCGCGCGCTCGAGCGCCACGGATGCCTCGCCCAACAGCGAACTCGCCATCACGAGATCGCCTCGCGCCCGCCACACCGCGCCGGACGCATCGATGACGCTAACCAGTGAGCCCTGTCCTGAGGAATAGGCGGCAAGCGCCGCATCCACAGCCGCGCCCGCGCGCGGAATGATTTCGAGCTCCAATGATCGAACTGTCTCGCGAGCGGCTTGAACCTCCTCGCGCGCCGCGGCGACTTCTCCGGCAACCATTAGCTTCATCGCCTCGAGGTCCGCTCTGGCCATGCGCTCCATGGAGCGCGCTTCGGCCACGCCGGCGCTTAGACTTCCGCGCCAGATGGGCACTGAGATGCCGATCATGAGCATGGCGCCGGGGCCTTCGGCCATCGTGGAGGCGCGGCCCGCACGAATCGTGGCCATTGGCTTGTACATCGAGCGCATGACGTCGATTTCGGCCTGCGCGCGCTCGACCTCCGCTTCCCCCATCCGAAGTTCCGGGCGAGTAGATAGCGCGATCTGCTCAACCGATGCCCGTGAGGGGGGCTCGGACACGAGAGCCGTGTACGAGAGTTCACCGATGAAGGTGGCAGGGGGAAGTCCCATGCTGACATTCAGCATCGATTCGGCGGCGCGGATCTGCGATGCGAGCGAACGTTGCGCCGCCTCGACACGAGACGTTTCTACCTCTGCGCGCAGCACATCCGCTTGCGAGCCATTTCCGCTGGAGTAACGCGCGGCCGCGCTGTCCACGACCTGCCGGGCGAGTGCGAGCTGGCGAGTAAGTACATCGGCCATCTGCCGGCGCTCGCGGAGCATGAAAAAGGCTCGCTGTGCCTGGGCAACCACCTCGAGGGCAGTCCGGTCTGCTTCAGCGACCGCGCGTGCTGCGTCCGCCCGCGCCACGCGTCGACGAAGACCTCGAACGCCGGAAAGCGGAAAACGCTGCTCTACCGAGATGCTCCAGTCGTATCGACTGCCGCCTTCCTCATCCATCATGTCGAATGGATAGTGGTCAATGGAAGGAGAAATCATCGGGTCCTCGAGAGCGCCGACGATGGCAGGCCGCTGAGCCCGCGATTCGGCGCGCGCCTGCGCCGCTGCAATTTCGCCGCGATTGCGCAGCGCATTGCCAACGACTGTATCGAGTGCAAGCGAGGAGGGGATAGATGGCGATGACTCGCCTGAGGCATAAGCACCAGGACTGCAAATGCCTGCCAGTATCCACCAGGCAATTGCGATGGTTTGAAAATGAGTACAGCGCATCGGTCTTTGCCATTACGACTCATTTACTTTGGTTCTTGGGCAGTCGTCTGCCTATGCGTAAGAGCACAAGCCGCGTACGTACTAGCCGCTAT